>JBFMDD010000147.1:0-6452 GCA_040754115.1 bacterium | reverse complement strand
AAAAGATATTAATCATTCGCCTAAGTTCCATAGGAGATATTATATTAGCTTCTCCTTTAATTAGATTAATTAGAAAGAATTTTCCTCATGCAAAGGTTGATATGGTTGTCTGTAGAGAATTTGAGGGGTTGGTTTCTTACAACCCTAATATAAACCAGGTTATATTATTTGACCGCAAAACAGGTCTAAGAGGACTGTTGAGATTATGTAAAAAGATACAAGAAGAACATTATGATTTAATCATTGATATTCATAAAAAACTACGCAGTTTCATTATTTGCCTTACAAGTGGTGCAAAACAAAAGACCTCTTACAATAAACATTCCTTTCTTCGCTTCTTATTAGTCAAATTTAAGATAAACCTCTATTCCAACATACCTTTTATAGCTAATCTTTATTTAAAATCTATTGAGCGATTTGGTATTGAAGATGATGGAGAGGGATTAGAATTTTACATTACTCCTTCAAAAGATATGGTTGTATTAGAATTACTTCGTAAGGAAGGGATAAGGAAAGAAGACATTTTAATAGGTATAGCTCCAGGTGCACATTGGTATACCAAAAGATGGGATAAGGAGAGATTTATTGAGTTATCTAATCTTCTTATCCAAAAAAAGAATGCAAAAATAATTATCTTTGGTGGTGAGGAGGAGGTAGAATTAAGCAATGAGATAAAAGCCTCATTGAGCAATAAACCAATCGTAGTAGCGGGCAAATTCTCTCTTATGGAAACAGCTGCCTTGCTTAAAAGATGCAAAATTCTTATTACTAATGATACCGGAATAATGCATATTGCCTCTGCGGTCAAAACACCAGTAGTGGCTATATTTGGTCCTACGGTAGGGGAATTTGGCTACTACCCATATCGAGTGGCTAATCGGGTTATCTCTAAAGACTTACCTTGTAAACCATGCACCACTAAAGGCACTTCTAAATGTAAGATAAATACCTTTGACTGTATGAGGCTTATTTCAACTAATGAGGTGTTAGAAGCAGTTGAAGAGTTATTAAGATTAGGTAAGAGTTAATGTTTTAAAAAGGAGTGAATAGTTATCGAATTTAAAATACTTAAACACGCTAAAGATTGTAAAGCAAGGATAGGAGAAATAATCACTTCACATGGTAAAGTTAGTACCCCTGTTTTTATGCCTGTTGGAACTGCAGCGACTGTGAAATGTATGAGTCCTGAGGAACTTAAAGATATAGGAGCAGAACTTATCTTGAGTAATGCCTATCACCTTTATTTACGGCCAGGAGCAAAAATAATCCAAAAAGCAGGTGGCTTACATCAATTTATGCACTGGGATAGACCAATACTGACTGATAGTGGTGGATACCAGATATTCAGCTTAGGGGCATTACGCAAGATTACGGATGAAGGGGTAAAATTTCAGTCTCATATCGATGGTTCTTACCACTTCTTTACTCCAGAAGTAGCAATTGAATTCCAATTAACTTTGGGTACGGATATAATCATGGCTTTAGATGAATGTGTCCAGTATCCTTGTGAATATGACCAGGCAAAAGAGGCAAAAGATAGAACCACACTATGGGCAAAAAAATGCAAAGATACACTACAGAGTGCAGAATACATAAAACCCTCACTTTTTGGTATTGTACAAGGTAATTTTTATAAGGATTTGAGGTTGCAAAGTGTAGAGGAATTGGTTGATTTAGACTTTGATGGATATGCAATAGGGGGTGTAAGTGTAGGAGAACCAAAGGAGTTGCTATTTGAGGTCTTAGAATATACCATACCTGAATTACCAGATAATAAACCTAAATATTTAATGGGAGTAGGTCCTGCAGAGGATATTTTAAGAGCAGTAGAATTAGGTGTAGATATGTTTGATTGTGTTATTCCTACAAGACATGCTCGGACAGGCGAGGTTTTTACCTCAAAAGGACCATTAGTAATTAGAAATGCCCCTTGTGCAGATGATTTCTCTCCTATTGATACAGATTGTGGATGTTATACCTGTCAGAATTACTCACGGGCATACATCAGACATCTTATTCATGCAAATGAAATACTTGGAGCACGGCTGACTACTACACATAATCTATACTTTTTTATTGATTTGATGAAAAAGATTAGAAAATCTATCTTAAATAATAAATTCTTAGAGTTTAAAAAGGAGTTTATGGAAAGATACAAAGGTGGAGAGGGAATTTAGTTAGAGTGGTATAATTGGTTCTTCAAGCCATATATTTCATCTCGCAATATGGCGGCTTTTTCATACTCTAAATTATCTGCCGCCTCATACATCTGTTTTTCTAAGTCTTTAATAATAGATGAAATATCGCCCTTTACCTTATATTTTATTAGTGATTTAGGTTCTTTGGGAGTTGTTATCATAGATTCGGATACAGCCTTTTGAATAGTTTGTGGAGTAATACTGTGCTTTTCATTATATGCGATTTGAATTTTTCGTCTTCGATTGGTTTCATCAATTGCCCTTTTCATTGAGCCAGTAATCTCATCTCCATACATAATTACCTGTCCATTGATATTTCTTGCAGTACGACCAAATACTTGAATCAAAGCTCTATCTGACCTCAGGTAGCCTTCCTTATCCGCATCTAAGACAGCTACCAGAGATACCTCAGGTAAATCTAACCCTTCTCTTAAAAGATTTATTCCCACTAAGACATCAAATTCACCTAACCTCAAACTGCGTAAAATCTCAACCCGCTCTAAAGTATCTATTTCAGAGTGCAGGTATCTTACCTTAATATCCATTTTAGAAAGGTATTCTGCCAAATCTTCTGCCATTCGCTTTGTCAAAGTAGTAACTAAAACCCGTTCTTTCATTGCTACCCTACCTCTAATTTCATGTATTAAATTATCTATTTGCCCTTTAACTCCTCTCACATCTATTTTAGGGTCTACTAAGCCAGTAGGTCTAATGATTAATTCTACTACCTGATCACTAACCTTTAATTCATAATCTCCGGGTGTAGCAGAGACATATATTGTTTGTGGCATCAGCCTTTCAAATTCATTAAATTTTAACGGTCTATTATCATAAGCAGATGGCAGTCTGAAACCGTAATCTACCAAATTTTGCTTTCTTGACCTATCCCCTTCATACATCCCTCTTAATTGTGGGAGAGTTACATGTGATTCATCTATAATCAGAAGAAAATCTTTTGGGAAATAATCAATCAAAGTCCATGGTCGCTCACCTGGTTGTCTGCCATCAAAATGCCTTGAATAATTCTCTATTCCATGGCAGGTGCCTATCTCACGCATAATCTCCATATCATATTTAGTTCTGGCTTCTAATCGTTGCGCTTCTAAGAGTTTATTTTGTCCTCTAAGATGAGTTAATCTATCATCTAATTCCTCTTCAATAGATATTAAAGCTCGCTCCAGGCGACTTTGTGTAGTAACAAAATGTTTTGCAGGATAGACAAGCAGTCGATTTAAACTTGAGGTTATATTACCTGTCAAAGGATGAATTTCACAGATTTTCTCTACCTCATCACCAAATAACTCAATTCGATAAGCCCTATCTTCATGATAAGAAGGGAAAATTTCAATAGTATCACCTCTTACTCTAAATCTTCCTCTTGAGAAGGCTATATCATCTCGCTCATAGTGAATCTCTACCAATCGCTTAAGAATTTGTTGTTGTGGGAAATTCTCACCTATTTCTATGAAAAGGTATGCATCTCTATATTCTTGTGGAGAGCCAATATTATAGATACAGGATACAGAGGCAACTATAATTACATCTTGTCTTGCAAGCAGTGAACATGTAGCAGATAACCTTAACCTATCTAATTCTTCGTTGATAGAGGAGTCCTTTTCAATGTAAGTATCTGTAGCAGGTAAATAAGCCTCTGGTTGGTAGTAATCGTAGTAACTGACAAAATATTCAACTGCATTGTGTGGGAAAAAGCCTTTTAATTCATGATAGAGTTGTGCGGCTAATGTCTTATTATGCGAGATAACCAAAACAGGTTTATTAATTTGGGAGATGACATTGGCTACTGTAAATGTCTTCCCAGAACCTGTAACACCTAACAAGGTCTGATTTTTAAACCCGTTAGTTATTCCTTGAGTTAACTGCTCAATTGCCTTTGGTTGGTCACCACAAGGTTTAAATTTAGCTACCAGTTCAAATATTGACATGTTATACTCAACACCGTTACAAATTGCGATTTTAGAGACGGTTCACTTTAGCGTGAAAGCTTGCGGTTAAAAAATGGATATGAAATTAGAAATTGGGGAAAGAAGTGAAGACCTAATTTCTAATCCCCAAAAGAAATCACAGGAAAAACGATGAAAATGAACCATCCCCTATTTTTTCATTCAAAAACTATTTCCTTAGCAGCAAATACTGGTCCTTCGCTACACACTCTCTTGGAGATAGTTTTTACTTCACCTTTAACCTTTATTGCACAACCCAGACAAGCCCCTACACCACAAGCCATTCTTGATTCTAAGGAGACCTGGCATGGTAAATTGTGTTTATGCGAAAAAATTGCTACTTCTCGAAGCATTATAGACGGTCCACAGGCAAAAAGTGAAATGGAGGCAGAAGAGAATTGGTTAAGTAAATCTGTTACCAGTCCTTTATGTCCATAACTGCCGTCTTCAGTAGCTATTTGCACCGCTACCCCTAAATCTTTAAATTCTTGTTCACAAAGTATTAGTCTTTTAGTCTTTGCACCAATTAATACAATTATATTATTTGATGAGGCAATTGCCTTTTGAGTTAAGAAAAATAACGGAGCAATTCCCGCCCCACCTCCTATAATTACAATTTTCCTCTCATTATTTATCTTAAATCCATTTCCCAATGGACCCAATATATCCAATTCTTCTCCTACCTTCTTTTCAGATAACAATTCTGTACCTTTTCCCACCACCCTATACAAGATTTCAACAATATCACTATTCTTTATGGAGTGAATACTAAATGGTCGTCTTAAAAGAGGGTCATAGCTTTCACTAACTTTAATATGAACAAATTGTCCTGGTTTAGCTGTCTTGACTATCTCTGGTGATTTTAGAGCCATCTTATAATATTCTGGTGCTATATTATCATTTACCAAAATTTTTCCTTTAGTTTGTATCATCTTATTCCCTTTTAAAGTAAAACAACTACATTATACTTCTTAATATCAAAAAATTCAAGTAAAATTTTCTTCTTTCAAAACTTCTTGACAAAGGATAACTGGTTTAGTATTATATTACATGAGGGAAGGTTCATGAAAATACTTCATCGCTACATTTTAAAAGAGCATATCTCACCATTTTTCTTTGGAATGTGTCTTTTTACATTCATCTTCTTCTTGAGTGAGATATTTAAATCGAGTGAATTGATAATTACAAAACAAATCTCTGGAATTTTAATTATTAAACTTTTCTTATGCTATATCCCTGCTACTTTTAATATTACCATTCCAATAGCTATTCTTATGGCTACACTAATTACCTGGGGAACACTCAAAGCAGAAAATGAGATTACTGCTATATGGGCAAGTGGAATAAGCCTGATTTCTTCAATAGTGTGGATGATTATCTTAGGAATATTTTTAAGTTTTACTACACTAATTATTGAAGAGACCCTCCTGCCATGGACTAACTACACTATTGAAAAGATTCACTCAAACTTAATTCATCAGCAACCATCTATTTATTTAGAGGAAAGGAGGTTTATCAAACTTGGTCAAAGAGAACTATTTATTGATGAATTAGACAAACAAAAAAGGCAACTGGAAGGCATTTATATCTATGAATATAGAAGTGATTTTGGCGTTCCTAAAGAGGCTATCTTCGCTAAAAGCGCCAAATATACAATGAGTCAGGCAGGAATAATATTAAACTTAAAAGAAGGTACTATTCATCAGATTGATGAAAAAGACCCATCTAAATATCATGTATTAACCTTTGATATTCATACTATTAGTTTAGGTGGGAAAGAGAATGAAATAGCTACGCATGCCCCCAAAGGCATTGAGGCAATGACATTTAGAGAGTTAAAAAAAGAAATAAAAAAATATAAAAAATTAAACTTAAATTTTAAGCCTTTACTAATTGAGTTATCTAAACATCTTGCCATGCCCTTTAGTTGCTTAGCATTTATTCTTATTGGACTTCCATTGGGTTTACTGGTTAGACATAAAGAGAAATCGATTGGATTTGGAACAAGTATTTTAATCGTCTTTATCTATTATATAATGCTCAAACTAAATGAGAACTTAGCAGAGAAGGAGCTGATTGCACCTATTTTAGCTATGTGGTTACCCAATATTCTCTTAGGCACCGTAGGGATAATTCTATTGACTCGCCTTCTTAGGCGGACATAAACCTGAAATCGGCAAGTAGCGGAGTAAAAAGGGGAGAGGGAGGTGAAAAAGAAGGTTATTTTGATAAATTTGGGAGAGAATTAAGGATAAGATGAAGGGAATTAGATAACGGATAGAAAAGAGATAGG
>JBFMDD010000146.1:0-2308 GCA_040754115.1 bacterium | reverse complement strand
CCCCATCGGGCATATCAGTCTTTATTTCTCAATTCCCTAATAAGTACATCAGCCATTATTCTGTTACCTCATTTACCACCCTAAATCCGACAAATTTTTTGCCAATATCCCAGTTTACTTCTTTTGTTTCATCAGGCTGCCATGTATTTGGCAGAAATTGTTGATGCGGTCTTCCGATACACTCTGAGCTATCCTCTACCATCTCAAGTAGCCCTTCCTTAGTAAGTGGAAAAAGTCCATTCTTGAGCCATAAAGATACCGGTAAAGCACAGGCTTCTTTACAGATATCTTTCAATCCTATCTTCTGGATTTCAACTTCTGCATTAAAGAGATTTCTCCATTCTATTATTTTTGGCAGCCTGAAACCTTTGCCTAAGTATTTTAAGAAAGGAGTTATCTCTACCTTGTTTAAGCCTGTAATGAATAGTTCCCAAGGTCTTTCATCACACATTCTCCAAGGTCCTTGTGGATTGAGCTCTAACAACTCTCTGTACCAGTTATCCGTATAAAGATTTTCCTTTGGACCATTCTCAGCCATAAATCGCTCAAACTGATACTTGCTTACAGGAAATAAAGAGATATAATAGTTCCAACCTTCTTTTTGGACTAAAGGAAATCCTGTCCTATCAAATTTTATTGAATACTGCCCATACCTCATCATCTATCTTCTCATAAAGACTTATTTTATTTTTGAATTTCCACATATTATCTTCAAAGCAATAGAGATTACCATCTTTTGTTATGATTTTCTGATTATCATCTAAAGGATAAGCAAACCAATCTGTAAGAGATAGATATTTATCTTTTGTGAAAAGAATGCAGGTAAAAAGAGGAAGCCCTTGTAATATTACATCACCTTGTGGGCAAAGAAGTGTATCGTATTTATGAGTCATATCACACTGAGGGCATCTGAATTCTTTTTTTGAGATACCAGCTTTAATGATTGGTTTAAGTTCTTCTTGCATATTTTGCCAACTGGGTAAATCAAACCATGCTTTCTCCTCTTTGCCTTCCGTAGTTTGCACAACTCCTCCTTTTCTGTGTATATAAAGCAGTGGCGTATCTTTCTGACATATTGCTTTAATGTGGCATTCTAATCTTTCTTCTAAAGTAGGCATCTTCAAGCTAAAGATACCGTCTTTTAGAACTACTTCTGCTTTCTTTTCAGAGTTAACCTCAAAGCACAGAGGGACAAAACCTACACCTTCAATAGAGAACTCTTTTAGCGGGTTATCAAGTAATTCTATTATGCGTTCTATTCCACAGCTTGAATCAATCTCATTGTAATTGTCTGCAAATACTTCTTCATCTGTTCTTACAAAGAGTAGCCTTTCGCTTATTTCTGAATGGAATAAATGTGGAATAAATGTAAATGTGGAATAAATGGGACGGAATAAATGGGACGTTTCCACGTAATTCCCTTAATAACAGCTACTTATAGATAAATTTTAGTTATTATTTCCTTGGTCTGCCTCTCTTCCGACGTTTTGCTATACCATACCGTGACTCAACCTCCCTACGGAAATCTTCTGTACCCAATACTCCTCCGTCTTGAAATTGGATTTTCTTTCGTAACTCTTCATCACTCGCCGAGATAACGTACTCCTTGTATTTCTTTTGACGTGTAATCACATCTTTTCCTAACGACTCATATAGTGGATCGATATCTACTAAATTGTTATCCTCTCCTAATGCATATACCCGATAACTACTCCATTGATATTTACCTGGATCTGATACTATTCCTGCTCGTAGAGGGTTTCTCTCAATATAGCGACCACATTCTAAAAGGTATGCGTCTCTCTCAATAACCATACTTTTAAAACGACCCTGCCATAGGTAGCCCACACTGCCATACTTTTTATGGTGCCACTGTGTATATGAAAGGGTGATACCTTGCATTGCCTTTGACACATCATCTTTTTTTAGCCATCTCCAAAAGAAGATGCAAGTGGTTATTCATTAAGACATAATGATACAGCTTAAATGCAAGTGCTTCTTTATATTTACTAAGAATCTCAAGATATCTCATGAAATCCTCATCCTCATGAAAAATTGGCTGCTTGGCATTACCACGTTAATGATATGGTATGTTGCATTATCAAATGAAAACCTTGGTCCCCTAGGCATAACGCTAATTGTATCTCATGTACTCTATTTTGTCAAGGATTACTTCCAAATTATGTTCATAAGATATTGTGATATTGATAGTTATAACGAAACGTCCCCATTTACCTATTCTTGCGGCACCTAAGGTTACCTCCGGCTTCTCCTTTCCTCCGATTCCCGCCACCAAACTGAATTCTCA
>JBFMDD010000145.1:0-11352 GCA_040754115.1 bacterium | reverse complement strand
TTTTTGCTTCGCAACATTCTTCGAATTCAACTAATTTCAATTTATTTCTATCTTGCATTGTGTGATTTAACTCTCTTAAAAACTGATACATGAGTCTTTATTATTCTAACCATACAGCTCGAAAAATTTTGCAAATCTTTTTTTATTGACTTTCAAGAAGAATTTGGGTATATTTTAAAGAAAGTTTTAAGAACACAGAAGAAAAACAAACACCAATTTCATTAGCAAAAAGCAACTTCTATCTCTGAATTCAAAGCACAAAATCCAAAACTATTCTCTTTTGTTTTTGTTTTGAATTTAGAAAAATATGGGACGGTTTACTTTTGTTTGAAAGCTTGCGGATTGAAATTAGAAATTGGAGATTAGGGAGAGAAAGAAAAGTCCAATTTCCAACAAAAAAAGATGAACCGTCCCGATTTCTTTAATAATAACTACTCTAAGAAAAAGATATAAGGATAAATAAGATGAACATTCCAAAGGCTTATGAACCGCATGCGGTTGAAAAAAAATGGTATCAATATTGGGAAGAAAATAACTATTTTTATGCAGATGCGCACTCTTCTAAAAAACCCTTTTCTATCGTTATCCCTCCCCCTAATGTCACAGGTTCACTCCACATGGGTCATGCCTTGAATAATACCTTACAAGATATCTTAACACGCTTTAAAAGGATGCAAGGATATAATACCCTCTGGCTTCCTGGAACAGACCATGCAGGTATTGCTACTCAAAATGTGGTTGAGAAACAACTTCTTCAAGAAGGTTTAACTCGACAGGAGTTGGGTAGAGAGAAATTTATACAAAAGGTCTGGGAATGGAAAAGGCAATATGGAGATTTGATTATTGAGCAATTGAAAAGATTAGGAGCATCCTGCGATTGGTCTCGTACTCGATTTACAATGGATGAAGGATTGTCTAAAGCTGTCCGTGAAGTCTTTGTCTCACTTTACGAACAGGGTTTTATTTATAGAGATTACTACATTGTAAATTGGTGTCCAAGATGCCAGACTGCATTGGCAGATATTGAAGTAGAATATAGAACCATAAATGGCCATCTGGATTATATTAAATATGAAGGAGTAAATGATGACCAATTTGTAATTGTAGCTACTACAAGACCTGAAACAATGTTAGGTGATACAGCAGTGGCTGTTAATCCAGATGATAAACGATATAAACACTTAATTGGCAAAGAGGTAATATTACCTATATTAGGGCGACGGCTTAAAGTAATTGGGGATAACTTTGTTGAGATAGAATTTGGTACTGGAGCGGTTAAAGTTACTCCTGCGCATGACCCAAATGACTTTGAGATTGGCAAAAGGCACAATCTACAACAAATTAATATCTTGAATCCTGATGCTACTATGAATGAAAATGCAGGTCCTTATCAGGGATTGGATAGATATGAATGCCGTAAAAAATTAATTGAAGACCTAAAAACACAAGGACTGTTAATTAAAAGAGAAGATTATTCCTATGCGGTTGGACATTGTTATCGATGTGATACAATTGTTGAACCTTACTTATCTAATCAGTGGTTTGTAAAAATGAAGGATATTGCTAAACCTGCTATTGAGGCAGTAAAAGCTAAAAGGGTAGAGTTTATTCCGGAAAGCTGGGAAAAGACTTACTTTGAATGGATGGAGAATATTAAAGATTGGTGTATATCAAGACAAATATGGTGGGGACATCAAATACCAGTCTGGTATTGTCAAAAGTGTAAAGCTCCCTTAGTTGAAAGACAAAATCCTACTAAATGTCTTAAGTGTGGAAGTAATGAATTAACTCAAGACCAAGATGTACTTGATACATGGTTTTCTTCTGCACTGTGGCCATTTTCTACATTAGGCTATCCTGATAAGACAAAAGATTTGACTACATTTTACCCAACCTCTGTACTTTCTACGGGTTTTGATATTATCTTTTTCTGGGTGGCAAGAATGATAATGATGGGATTGAAGTTTATGGAAGATGTGCCTTTTAAGCAGGTTTACATCCATGCTTTAATCCGCGATGCTGATGGGCAAAAAATGAGTAAATCTGCTGGAAATGTCATTGACCCATTAGATGTAATTGATAGATATGGCACAGATGCACTTAGATTTACATTAGCTATCATGGCAGTACAAGGCAGAGATATTCTTTTATCAGAGGAAAGAATAGAAGGATACAGACATTTTTGTAATAAACTATATAATGCTGCAAGATTTATTTTAATGAATTTAGATGATTATCTAGATGCCAAATCACAAATACCACATGTTAGGGATTTATCATTAGCTGATAGATGGATTTTAACTCGACTCAATCAAGTCGTTGAGCAGGTAACTAATAACTTAGAGTCTTTTTATTTTAACGAATCTGCTCAAATACTTTATGACTTTATCTGGCATGAGTATTGTGATTGGTATTTAGAATTACTCAAACCTGAGTTAGGTGGAAAGAGAAGGAAGGTAATACAGGATTTATTAATACTCACCTTTGAGTTAATTTTAAAACTACTACATCCCTTTATGCCATTTATCACTGAAGAGATATGGCAGAAGTTACCTGTTTATAGAGAGGTAAATTCTATCATGATTGCCTCCTGGCCAACATTAACTCCTAACCAGATAGATTTAGACTCAATAAAAGATATGGAGTTAATTAAAGAGGTGGTTACTGGTATCCGCACCATTCGATCAGAGATGAGGATAGCACCCAAGCAAAAGTTAAAAACACTTATTATTAAAAGCACACCTTCTGGTATATTAAAAGAAAATATAGATTATGTTACACTTCTGACTAACACCAATGAGGTAATCTTTAACCCAAAAGCAACTAAACCAGATACATCTGCCACAATAATAGTAAAAGGGATTGAGATGTACCTACCTTTAGAAGGGATAGTTGATTTAGGAAAAGAAGAGGAACGATTGAGTAAGGAGTTGTCAAAAGTAGAAAAGGAGTTAACATTACTCAGGCTTAAATTAGCTAATGAAGATTTTGTCACAAAAGCCCCTGATGAGATAGTTACAAAAGAAAGGCAGAAGTTAGAGGAAATTATTGCCAAACATGATAAATTAATTAAGAGTTTAAAATCTTATTTTCATTAGAAGTTATAACATTGCGAGCTGTTTCGTGGGAAAGTTATTTATTTTGATTTAAGGTTGGCAACAAAAGTTGTCTTATGGCAACAAAAGTTGCCAAGAGTGTAATGCTATGGAATTGCTTGACTTAGAACCTCTAATTGATAGGGCTATCATGGAAGATATAGGGAAAGGGGACTTAACTACAACCCTATGTCTTACACAAAATCCTGTAGTTGAAGCTCAAATTATAGCCAATGAGTCAGGAATTATTGCAGGAATAGAGATAGCTGAACTGGTATTTAAAAAGATAAATAAAAAAGTTAAGTTTGAGAAAAAAATAGAGGGTGGTAAGAGAATTAAAAAAGGTGATGTGGTGGCTTCTATAAAAGGAAATGCACAAGATATTTTATCAACAGAGCGAGTTGCATTAAATTTTTTACAACACCTATCTGGGATAGCTACCCTCACATCTAAATTTGTAGAGGCGGTAAAACCATACAAGGCAAAAATCTATGATACGCGAAAAACCCTTCCCACTTTGCGAGCGATTGAAAAATATGCAGTTAGAACAGGTGGTGGAAATAATCATCGGTTTGGTTTATATGATGGGATATTAATTAAAGATAACCATATTGGAATAGTGGGAGGAATTACTCAGGCTGTCAAACAAGTTCAACAGAACCTCACCACTGATATGAAGGTAGAGGTAGAGACTAAAAATTTAGATGAGGTAAAAGAGGCAGTTGACATAAATGTGGATATAATCATGCTGGACAATATGAGTCTTGAGATGATTTTAGAGGCAGTCAAGATTATCAAGGCAAGCAAGAAAGATATTTTGATTGAGGTCTCAGGAGGAGTTAGTTTAGAGAATGTAAATGAGATAGCTTCTACTGGAGTGGATATTATCTCCATTGGTGCATTGACACATTCTGCTAAAGCATTGGATTTAAGTCTAGAGATAAAATGAAATGGAGGGGCAAAATTAATGCGTATGTCAAGATTATTTCTTTATACCCTCTTTCAAGACCCACAGGATGCAGAGATTATTAGCCATAAATTGATGTTACGGGCGGGGCTGGTAAGAAAATTAGCCGCTGGTATCTATTCTTATCTACCTTTGGGGCTTCGAGTGTTAAATAAAATGATTAATATTGTCCGTGAAGAGATGGATAAGATTGGTTCTCAAGAGGTACTTCTACCAGCACTACATCCTGCCTCTCTTTGGGAGGAGACAGGTAGATGGAAGGCGTATGGAGATGACATGTTCAAATTACTAGATCGTAAAAAAACTCCATTTGGACTTGGTCCTACTCATGAAGAAGTAATTACAGATTTGGTAAGAAGGGAAGTGAAATCGTATAGACAATTACCTCTTTTACTCTACCAGATTCAAACCAAGTTTCGTGACGAACCCAGACCAAGATTTGGCATGATACGAGGAAGGGAATTTTTAATGAAAGATGCATATTCTTTTCATACGGACGATAAAGATGCAGAAGAGACATATCAGAAGTATTATGATGCCTATGCTAAAATATTTACACGCTGTGGCCTAAAATTTCAGATAGTTGAGGCAGAATCTGGACTTATTGGTGGCTCTTTCTCACATGAATTTATGGCTTTTTCTAAATCAGGTGAGGATATGATGGTAACTTGTGATAGGTGTAATTATGCAGCAAATCTTGAAAAGGCAGAATGTGGAATAAGGCAGAAGACAGAAGACAAAGTACAGAAGACAGAAGAATTGAAATTGGTTGATACCCCAGGAATGAAAACTGTTGAAGAAGTGAGCACCTTTCTAAAGGTTACTCCTGCACAATTAGTTAAGACCTTGATTTATAAGAGAGACGATAAAGTAATAGGAGTACTTATAGGAGGAGATGAAGAAGTTAATGAAAGCAAGTTGAGAAAGGTACTTGGTGCTCAAGAACTGGAATTAGCAGATGCAGATACAATTGAAATGGTGACCAAAGCAAAGGTGGGATTTGCAGGTCCTATTGGACTAAAAGATGTTCCTTTGATAGCCGATATATCAATTAAGACAAAAACAAATTTTGTTGTAGGGGGAAATAAGACAGATACTCATTACATAAATGCTAATTTTGAGCGTGATTTTAAGGTTGATAGATTTGCAGACATCAAGGTTGCTCAAGAGAACGACTCATGCCCTAAGTGTGCAGATGGCAGCCTAAATATACATCATGGAATTGAGTTAGGACATACATTTAAACTGGGAACTAAATATTCCAGTTTAATGGGTGCTACCTTCTTAGATGAAAAAGGCCAAGAAAGACCTATCATCATGGGTTGTTATGGGATTGGGGTAAGCAGAATGATAGCTGCATACATTGAGCAGAATAATGACGAAAAGGGGATTATCTGGCAGCCTAACATTGCACCTTATGAGGTGTTGATACTACCTATCAATGTTAGCGACTCGAATCAAATGAATTTGGCAGAAGAAATATATGAATTACTTCTTAAGGAGAGAATAGAGGTATTGTTGGATGATAGAGATGAACGACCTGGAAGAAAATTTACAGATGCTGACTTAATTGGCATCCCAATTCAAGTAATCATTGGTACTAAAACAAAATCTTCAGGTAAAATCGAACTTTGCTATCGAAGGACAAAGGAAAAGGTTTTTGAACCAAAGGAAAACTTAGTTCATAAAATAAAAGATTTCGAACTCTACGGTTAGAATAATTTCGGGACGGTTCATTTTATCGTTTTTTCTATGATTTCTTGCAGAAATTAGAAATTAGGTTTTCAGTCCTCTCTCCAATTTCTAATTTCATATCCATTTTTTAACTGCAAGCTTTCACCCTAAAGTGAACTGTGTCTAAAATCGCAATTTGTAACGGTGTTGAGTATAATTTCATCCATAATCGTTGTAAGTTAATGCCATTGCCCTACGCCACTGCACTCAGCTTTTCCATACAGCATTTTTTATATTTCTTACCGCTTCCACAAGGGCAGGGGTCGTTTCTGCCTATTTTATGTTTAGAGGGCATTTCTTCTATCCTCACTTTTTCTTGCTTTTGATGTTGGGCAACTTGAGGTTTTGTTCGAGTTGGTAAAGATTCTCTTCTTTCTACCATTGGTACAACTCTTTGCTGAATTACAGGTGTTTCTCTTTCTACTATCTGTATTTTAAAGATGTATTCTATTGCTTCCTCTTTGACTTTTGATATTAATGCATCGAACATCCGATAGCTTTCATGCCGATACTCAACCAACGGGTCTTTTTGTCCATAAGCTCGTAAACTAATTCCTTCACGAAGATAGTCCATATTATGGAGATGGTCCTTCCAATGTGCATCGAGTACATGAAGCATAACACTACGCTGTAGTTGGTTCATCGTACCTTTTCCCATTAAATCCTCTCTTTTCTTATAGACCTCTTTAATCCTCGAAGTTACCATTTCAGCTAACTCATCAAAATTTCGCACTTCAATAGAATCAAAGACTGTGCCAAAAACTTGATGCAGTCTATTTATTAACCCTTCTTTATCCCAGTCATCCGGATGGTCTTTCTCACCAGCATGCGAATGAAGGATATCATCAGTTACTTCTTCAATTATTTCCTGGATATGCTCTGAGATATCCTCTTCTGTTAAAATTCTATCCCTTTCTTGATAAATGATGGTTCTTTGCTGATTCATCACATCATCAAATTCTAATAGTCTTTTACGAATATCAAAATTATGGCCTTCTACCTGTCTTTGAGCCCTTTCAATAGCCGAAGTAATCCATCGATGTTCAATTACCTGGTCATCTTCCAGCCCTAATCTTTCCATAATGGTTTTAATTTTCTCAGAGCCAAAAATACGCATCAGGTCATCTTCTAATGATAGATAAAATTTAGAGGAGCCTGGGTCACCCTGTCTTCCTGCACGACCACGAAGCTGGTTATCAATTCTTCTTGCCTCATGGCGTTCTGTACCAAGAATATGTAGCCCACCTAAATTAACTACTTCTTCATGTTCCTTCAGATTAGGTGGATTTCCACCAAGTACAATATCCGTTCCTCTACCAGCCATATTAGTGGCAATAGTAACAGCTCTTTTATGGCCTGCCTGGGCAACTATATGTGCCTCCATCTCATGGTATTTGGCATTGAGTACCTGGTGAGGAATACCCTCTTTTTTAAGCATAGCACTTAACCGCTCTGATTTTTCTACAGATATAGTTCCTACTAACACAGGTCTACCCTTTTTATATAACTCTACAATTTCCTTAATAACTGCTTTAAATTTCTCTTTCTCAGTTTTATAAATAACATCAGGATACTCTGTTCGAATAAGAGGTTTATTTGTTGGTACGACAATCACTTCTAATTTATAAATTTTATCAAACTCCTCTGCTTCGGTATCCGCTGTTCCTGTCATCCCAGCTAATTTATCATACATACGGAAATAATTCTGGAAGGTAATAGTAGCTAATGTTTGATTTTCCTGTCTTACCTTCAGTGCCTCTTTAGCCTCTAAAGCTTGATGAAGTCCTTCTGAGTATCTACGGCCAGGCATAAGCCTACCTGTAAATTCATCTATAATTACTACCTCACCTTCTTTAACCATGTACTCTACATCTCGTTTGAACAATGTATGAGCCTTTAGTGCCTGATTAACATGGTGAGATAAATCCATATTGTTAGGGTCATAGAGATTTTTTACCTTAAGTAATTTCTCTACGCGAGCTACCCCTTCCTCGGTTAAGCTGGCAGTCCGAAGTTTCTCATCCACTTGATAATCCTTATCCTTATGAAGATAGGGTATAATCTTATCGACTCTATAGTATTTATCTGTAGAGTCCTCTGCCGGACCTGATATAATGAGAGGAGTCCTTGCCTCATCAATCAATATAGAATCTACCTCATCAACTATTGCATAGTAATGTCCTCGTTGTACCTTCATATCTTTATGCGGCACCATATTATCTCGTAGGTAATCAAATCCAAATTCATTATTTGTACCATAAGTAACATCACAGCGATACGCTTGTTGTCGTTGAAGAGGAGTCATATCATGTTGTATCACACCTACTGAAAGACCTAAAGACTCGTATATAGGTCCCATCCACTCACTATCTCTTTTAGCTAAATAATCATTAACAGTGACTACATGTACCCCTTTACCTATTAAGGCATTTAAGTAAACTGAAAGAGTAGCAACCAATGTTTTGCCTTCACCCGTTTTCATCTCTGCAATCTTTCCTTCATGCAACACTATGCCACCCATCAACTGAACATCAAAATGTCGCATATTGATAGTGCGTTTACCTGCCTCACGGACAACTGCAAAAGCTTCAAATAAAATATCCTCTAACTCCTCACCCTCTTCTAATCTTTTTTTGAATTCATCTGTCTTTGCCCGTAATTCTGAATCCGACAGCTTACTAATTTCTGGTTCTAATGCATTAATCTCTTCCACCAGCGGCGTAAGCCGACGAATATCCCTTTCTTGTTTAGTCCCAAATACTTTTTTTAAGAGAATACCAAACATTCTTTTCCTCCTCGTAGAACCAGCGATTTTGAAGTGGGTGTTATTCTTACATACTCATTAAGAACATAGGTATACATTGCTCCTGTATCAAATAAGGCAATCGCTTCCTTCCCCTCAATCTCAATCTCTTTTACAATCCTTGCCATTCTTGGATACTTCCTTCACAAATATTAGCATTATGATTGATAAAATAGTTAAAATCAATGAAAAATAAAATGGCATAACTATATTAACTTTGTCCCAGAGTATTCCTGCTATCAAAGAAGATGGCAATGTACACAAACCTATAACCATCTGAAAACCACCCAAACAGCTGGCTTTGTATTCTGGTGGGGCTAATTCAGAAACCAGTGTTTTTTGAACAGGTTCTAACATCCCTTTGTGCAAGCCATATAAAGCAAATGTCAAAATGATTGCCCAATATCTTTGAATAAAGATAAAACTAAAACAAACCAATCCCCAAAGAATATAAGATAACATCAAAACCTGTTTTCTGCCTATTTTATCTGATAGTTTCCCAAAAGGTAGGGAAGAAATGGAAGCAATTACAGTAAATACCAAATATAGAACAGGAATAAATACCACCTGAAAACCCAATTCCTTTGCATATACCAGTAAAAAAGAGTAACTAAAAGAACCTAAGGCAAAAAAAGAACTTAACAGAAGAAATAAATTAAAATTCCTATCTAATTTTGTAAGAGAAAGCCCTTTGTAGATTTTAGCATCTGTTGTTTTTTCTTTTATCAAAGTAAAAATTAATAAGGTACTAATTACTGAGGGGATAGTGGCTATTAAAAATAAATTTCTGTATCCTAACAATTCAACAAATAAAATACAAACTATAATACCACACACTGCACCAAGATTATCCATCGCTCTAATCAATCCAAAGTTTCTACCTCTATTTTCTTTTGTGGAAATATCAGCTACAATAGCATCTCTTGGTGCTGCCCTTATTTTGCCTGCCCGGTCTAAAATCCTGAATGGCATTAAATACTGCCAGACAGGTGATAGACCATAACCAACCCTTGATAACGAACCACACAAATAACCTACCCAGATAAAAACCTTTCTTTTTCTTATTTTGTCAGAGATGTAACCAGAGGCGGCTTGCGATATGGAAACAATAGCATCACCTAATCCATCGATGAAACCAAGAACGGCCATATTTGCACCTAAAACAGAAGTTACAAATAATGGCCAGATAGGGTAAATCATATCAGAACCCAAATCATTTAAAAATGATGCCAGAGCAAATATTTTAACTGTCTTTCCTACTTCTTTTTGATTCATAACAAATTATAGCAGAAAGCATGCAGAAAATCAAGTAAAATCCACCAGCTAATCAAACTTTAATAATAATGCTAATCGATGGGTATCCCCTAAGAGACCATAGGGAACAAAGGCATAATTAATGTGATAGTTCCTTATTTTAAATCCTACTCCATAACTCCAATGAGTCTCAGAATCCAAATCCGTCTGGGATTTATAACCTACTCTCATTGACATAAAGTTTAGGATGGTAATCTCAGTTCCTGTATTAACACAAATATCCCCTTCTCTCGGTATATTCCCATCTACTGCTATAGTAAAGATAGAAGGTACCTTATAAGCTATCCCTAATTTGATATTTAAAGGCAAAATTTCTTTTGTATCAATAAATTTTATCTTTGTACCAATATTTTGGATACATAGTCCTAAGTCTAAATTTTTAATGTCGGTTTTATATAGCCAACCAATATCAGCCGCTATTCCACTTCCAGAAACATTTTCGTTCAATTGATATATACATTTCAAGTGTACGCCGATTAATAAGTGTTTAGACAGCTTCTCACCATAAGCTAATCCTAAAGCTAAGTCATAGGCATTAAAATCATCTGTTTTGTTTCCTATTTCATCTCTACCAATAAGGTTATCTATTCGTAGATAGGTAATATTACCACCAAAAGTACGATTTGAAGTAATGTTTTGAGCAAAGCCAATATAATCATGATTGATGTCTTCAAACCATTGATTATGGATTAATAGAAGTTGTTGTCCTTTAATTTGTGCTAATCCTGCAGGATTCCAGTAGATGGCATTGACATCATTTGCTACTGCACAAAAAGCCTCACCCATTGCGGTAGGTCTTGGACCTACTCCAATCTTTAAAAATGTAGCTCCTGTATTATCCTTTGCCCAGGTAATAGAAGTGGTTAAAATAAGGATAAATATACTTACTATACTTCTTCTCATAATTTAACCTAACATCTTTGCCTTTTGTTTTTATAATATACTCAACACCGTTACAAATTGCGATTTTAGAAACGGTTCACTTTAGCGTGAAAGCTTGCGGTTAAAAAATGGATATGAAATTAGAAATTGGGGGAAAGAAGTGAAGACCTAATTTCTAATTTCCAATTTCTAATTTCCAAAAGAAATCACAGGGAAAACGATGAAAATAAACTGTCCCTAAATAGTTCAGTTAATGACAGTGTACAGTATACCATATTTTTTCATCAGAAGCAAGAAAAATTTCCACCTGTGAAATAGGAATATGTTGATCGTGGTTAGTATAAGAAGGAAGATAAGGGGATAAAGGAGATATGGAGATTATGGAATGATGGAGTGGTGGAGTGGTGGAATGATGGAGTAATGGTATCCCCCAACATTCCAGTATTCCAATATTCCATTATTAATATCCCCTTATCTCCTTAATCTCCCTATCTCCTTTTCTTACACCAAGTAGTGTGGTATAATTTTGTTTTCCCATGTCGACCTATTTCACAGGT
>JBFMDD010000144.1:0-8567 GCA_040754115.1 bacterium | reverse complement strand
TGTGATTTGATTTTTAACCACAAAGTGCACAAAGACTTCACAAAGTACACAAGAAAAATAGGTTAACTATTGTAACTGGGTTGTCTTTTGGGACTCCAAAATGTCAACAGAAACAAAAAGATGGCAAGAAATGAGGTAACACAATGCCTGGGACCATAGATATAGCTTTAAGTCCTACGCAACGCTCTCTTACTCTTCAGAACTGGGTAAAAAAAATTAACTTGACAATTTATTCCTATTTTGCTAAAATAAATAAAAAGTAAATATGCCCATATAGCTCAGTTGGTAGAGCGCGTCCTTGGTAAGGACGAGGTCAGCGGTTCAATCCCGCTTGTGGGCTCCAAATTGGTAACTGGTGATTAGTTACCATTTAACCAATTACCAGTTTTACCAACGAAAAGGAGGTATTTAAATAAATGGCAAAGCAAAAATTTGAGCGAACAAAACCACATTTAAATGTAGGTACCATTGGTCATATCGACCATGGTAAGACGACCTTAACTTCGGTTATTACCAAGCTTTTATCTTATGAAGGGCAGACGCAGTTTAAGGATTTCTTTGATATTGACAATGCACCAGAGGAAAGAGAGCGAGGAATAACTATAGCAATTGCACATGTAGAGTATCAGACGAAAAAGAGACATTATGCACATATAGACTGTCCTGGTCATGCAGATTACATCAAGAATATGATTACAGGGGCAGCTCAGATGGATGGAGCGATATTGGTAGTATCAGCTGCAGACGGTCCTATGCCACAAACTCGTGAGCATATATTATTAGCTCGCCAGGTAGGTGTACCTTACATAGTAGTATTTTTAAACAAATCAGATATGGTAGATGACCCTGAGTTATTGGAGTTAGTGGAATTAGAGATACGTGAGTTATTGTCTGAGTATGATTTTCCAGGAGATGATATACCAGTAGTAGCAGGTTCAGCATTAAAGGCAACTGAGTGTGCATGTGGGAAGAGGGAATGTGAAAATTGTGGGCCAATATTCAAATTATTGGATGCAGTAGATGATTATATTCCACTTCCAAAGCGGGAGAAGGATAAGCCATTTTTATTGGCAGTAGAGGATGTGTTTTCGATAACAGGTAGAGGGACAGTAGCAACAGGTAGAGTAGAACGAGGGGTAATCAAGGTAGGGGATGCAGTAGAGATAGTAGGGATAAGACCAACACAGACATCGGTAGTAACAGGGGTAGAGATGTTTCGTAAGACATTAGATCAAGGGGAAGCAGGAGATAACATAGGTGTATTATTACGAGGGATAGACAAGGATAAGATAGAGCGGGGACAGGTAGTAGCTATTCCAGGAACAATCACTCCTCATACCAAATTCAAGGCAGAGGTATATGTATTGACAAAGGAAGAAGGTGGAAGACATACACCTTTCTTTAAAGGGTATAGACCACAATTTTATTTTCGTACCACAGATGTAACCGGGGCAATAGAATTACCAGAGGGAATAGAGATGGTAATGCCCGGAGATAATGTAAATATGAATGTAGAATTAATTACACCAATAGCAATGGAGAAGGAAGTACGATTTGCAATTCGAGAAGGAGGACATACGGTAGGTGCGGGTGTGGTTACTGAGGTGATTGAGTAAAAGGCAAAAGACAAAAGAAAATGAATAATAAACAAAGAGAGAGTACTGCTAAATACATTTATGATGTGAGCAAAATTATCTTTGCAACAGTAGTTATTGGACAATTCGTTCAAAAAGATATTCATTTAGGGTTACTTATAAGTGGAATTATGGCGACGATTATTACTTATTTAGTAGCTTTTTTAGTGGAGAGGAGGTAAAAAGTAAGAAAATGACAGGATTAACTATTTTATTTACAATAATAAGTATTATAGGATTAGGTGTTATCTTTTATCTTCTAAAGTCTGGTACTGCTCATCATTAAAGATATATAAATTTAAGTTAAATCAATAGGAAGATGGAAAATGCAATTAGAAAGAGAAAATAGGAAAATAATAGCACAAAAAATATTTGATTTGGGTAATTTTGCAATAGCAGCATTAATATTTGGACTTGTGGTTTCCAAACAAGATATTAATATCTGGTTTGTGATTTTGGGAGTAATTTTATACCTTTCATGTTTGTATATTGGAATGATGCTTTTAAAGAGGAAATAAAACAATGGAGAGTTTGGGAATAATTATAGCCTGTTTAATAATTATTTTATGGGTAGTTTTTGGTCCTGTTATTTTACATGATTGGCAGGAAGAAAGAAAACAAAAACAATATAAATTTAGAGAACATTGAATTTATTCCTTACTTATATAGATAGGAGGCATAACAATGGGAGAAACATTTGCAGAAGTAACTTTAAGAGCAAATGGTAAAGAGATGAAGAAAAGAATACTTGTTGATACAGGTTCAACATTTACTTGGCTACATTCAGATACATTACGAAAGTTAGGATTAAAGCCTGTAGATAAAGATGAATTTGAGACAATCGAAGGTAGAATAGTTGAACGAGGACTTTGTGAACTTGAGATTGAATGTATAGATAGAAAGACATCAACCTGGGTGATATTTGGAAGGAGAAAAGATAGTGAGGTATTAGGACTTCATGCATTAGAAGGGTTAAGAGTTGAAGTTGATCCTGTAAGAAGAAAAATTAGAAAATTAAAGGCAATAAAATCACTATGATAGGAGGTAAAAGGTAAAATGAATTCTTTTAAGACTTTTGTATTACTGGTAGGTTTAACCTTATTATTAATTTTTGTGGGACAGGTTTTAGGTGGAAGGGTAGGTGCTACTTACGCATTTTGTATAGCGTTGGTAATGAATTTTGCAAGCTATTGGTTTTCAGATAAGATTGTTTTAGCCATGTATAGAGCTAAACCAGTGACACAAAAAGAGGCACCTAAATTACATCGAGTAGTAAATAATTTGTGTCAATTGGCTCAAATACCAGTACCAAAGGTTTATATCATTCCCAATCCTACTCCCAATGCCTTTGCAACTGGCAGGAACCCCCATCATGCAGCAGTGGCTGTAACTGATGGAATACTTCAACTGTTAAGCGAAGATGAATTAGAGGGGGTATTAGGACATGAATTAGCTCATATTCAAAATCGTGATATTTTAATCTCTACCATAGCCGCTACTATTGCCGGGGCAATTTTCATACTTGCTGACTGGGCAAGGTGGGCGATGATATTTGGCAGACAAAGTGATGATGAAAGAGAAGGTAATCCTTTAGTCTTTATGGTGATGTTTATTGTAGCTCCATTAGCCGCTATGCTAATTCAAATGGCTATTTCACGCTCTCGAGAATACTTAGCAGATGATTCAGGTGCAAAAATATGTGGGAAACCATTAAGTCTTGCTAATGCCTTACGAAAATTAACTGTTGGTGCTCAGCGAGTACCAATGCACGCTAATCCCTCCACAGCTCATATGTTTATTGTTAATCCACTTTTTGGCGGTGGCTTAATGACATTATTTAATACCCATCCCAGTATAGAATCAAGAATAGCTAAATTAGAAAAAATGTAAGCGTTCAAGGGTAAGTAAGGTAAAATGGAAAAGTAGGGGAAAATGGGAAAAATGATAAATAATTAGGGGAGATACTTTTATGTCAGAGACGAAGATAGGAACAATAATATTACGAGTATTAACTCTTTTATCAATTTTATTATTAATAGCGATAGGGTGTATTGCTTTATTTATCTTCATACCTTCATCTTCTTATAAAAAAACTGTTATAGTCCCAGATGTAAGGGAGAAAAATTTAGTAAGTGCTACTAATATTTTATGTAAATATAAACTGAGGGTTAGTAAGACATTTGAGATACATTCTTTACCTAAGAATTATGTTATCTCACAATATCCTTCACCAGGTACCACTGTAAAAATTGGAAGAAGGGTAGAGTTAAAAGTAAGTTCTGGGAAGGCGAGAGTCATAGTGCCTAATCTTCAGAATATTCATATTGCAGAGGCAAAACATACACTTCATCGCTTATCAAATCATACCTTACATATGGGACGGTTAGCTTATATATATTCTTCGGTAGAAAAAGATTATGTTATTGCTCAAAGTCCTCTTCCAAAGGCAAAAGTACCTGAAGACTCTGAAGTAAATCTGCTCATTAGTCAAGGAAATAGACCAGTCAGCTTTTATATGCCAGAATTAATCGGGATGAAACTTGAAGAGGCTACTAACATAATTAAAAAGATAGGATTAAGGATAAATAGTATACAAGAAGAGATATGTGATGAACCTGAGCCGGGAACTATTATCAACCAAAAACCACTTCGAGGATATAGAGTTACCGCAGGAGATGGACTAACACTAATTGTTGCAAATAACATGATTGACTCGCCTATATTTAAAGAAGATACTCAGGATAACATAAATGTACAATCTAAAAAACATACTATCTCGGATTGATGGTCGTGGATATAAAGCATATAAGTTAATAGAAGAGAAATATTGGAACGGTTCACTTTTTGTTTGAAAGCTTGCGGATAGAAAAGAGAGTTGAAATTGGAAATTAGGGAGAGAAGTAAAAGCCCAATTTCTAATTTCCAATTTCAATTTTCTGTGGACGCTTACAAATAAATATCCGAAAGAAATCATAGGAAAAACGATAAAATAAACCATCCTTCAAAGAACCAATTACTCCTTTTATCGACAAGGTTAAATCACTTTATCAAGATTATTAGGTATCGACGATCTTAGTCATGGGTGGTTCTGGGGATTATTTTGATGTAGCAGATACTGTTATTATGATGGATGAATACCTTATGATGTAACTAAAAAAGCATTTGAAATTAATATATCTATACCGACAGAGAGACATAGAGAAGGAGGTAGAAATTTTGGTAATATATTCAATCGTATTCCCTTATCGCAAAGTTTTAATTCAAATCGTGGTAAAAGAGATGTAAAAATTTCTCCCAAAGGGGTAAAACAAATTCTTTATGGTAAAGCGATTATTGATCTTTCTTGTGTAGAACAATTGGTAGATGAAGGGCAGAGAGAGACTATTGGTGATGCAATATATTATCTTGCACAAAGATATTTCGACGGTAAAAGAACATTGTATGAATCAATAAAACTTTTAATTGCAGATGTTGATAAATATGGACTTGATGTTTTGTTTCCATTTAAAAATCAAATTCGTGGTAACTATGTGATACCCAGGCTTTTTGAGATAACTACTGCTATTAATCGATTAAGAACACTTAAGGTAAAGCAACAAAGAGTAAAACAATTAAAATAAAGTAAAGTAAAATAGAAAAAAGTAGGATAAAAAAGGGATGAGTTATAAAACTTCTCACTTTTTCCTTCTTTCTCCTTTTCTCCTTATTTTACATAGACTTTTTAACTTTTTTATAATTTTTATAAAATTTTTCTTGACAAAATTACCAAAATATGATATATAATAATTGATTGTGGTGGGAGGGGATGAAAACTGGTTAAAAACAGTTAAATCTACCCAAAAATAAGGAGAAGCGGTCATGGAGGGTAGACCCACCATTATGACAGTGAAGGAAATAGCGGGGTATTTACGTGTACATGAATCAAGCATCTATCGGCTATCAAAAGCAGGTAAAATACCTGCCTATAAAGTAGGTAGAAGTTGGAGATTTAAAAAAGATAAGATTGATGAATGGTTACATCAATCTCAAATTAATATAGAAGAAGATAAAAAACCCTTTGATGGATGAAACTTAACATGAGAGCATCAAAGGGTTTTTTTGTACCCCAAATTCTTTTTCCCCTTTTTCCAGTTTTTTCCATTTTCCATTTCTTACACCTAAAAAAACGCAAAAGTGGGACAGTTCATTTTCAGACAATTTCCTATGATTAGATTACACCTGCATCGCAAAGATGGTAATCAGTAATCTGGTAATCGGTATCCTACCCTACCTGGTTACTCGATAACCTGATTACTGATAACCTGTAATCGAATCGCCAAAACCTGTCCTGACGACAGGTCAGGATTAGAATCGTTAAGATACCCCCAAGCTTTCAAACAAAAGTGAACCGTCTCGCAAAGGTTCAATAGGAGAGATAAATGGCAACGGGTGAATATTTGAGCACTTTAAAAAAGTATCTTGAAAAAGAACCACAAATTTCTTTATCCTTTTTATTTGGTTCTTTGGCTAAAGGTTTTATTAAAGAAGAATCTGATTTTGATTTAGCTATTTATCTCCAAAATCCAGATGAGGAAGAAAGAATTTGGTTTGAAATTACAAGAATTATCAAAAGAGAATTGGATTTAGTTTATTTAAATGGTGCCCCGGCATCTTTAGTCTCAAATATCTTTAAAACAGGCATTCCTTTGGTAATAAAAGATAAATCTTTATACTTGGAACTTTACTTAAAAAAGACATTAGAGGCAGAGGATTTCTTTGAATGGACAAAGGATTACTATAGAATATATAAAAATGCCCGTTCTTTAATCCCAGAAGAAAAAACAAGACTTCTTCAGCGAATGCAATTTTTAGAGACAGAATATAAAGAAATAGATAATTTTAGTCGATATAATTTTAAAGAATACCAGCAGGATAAATTTAAAAGAAGAAATATTGAAAGATGGGTGGAGAACATTCTTAATGCGACAATTGACATTAGCAAAATAATTTTAGCCTCCGCGAAAAGGCAAATGCCAAAGACTTATGAAGAGGCTTTATTTGATTTTGGGATTTTTATTGGTTTGGAAGAAGAAGTAGCCCAAAAATTTGCTAAGTTTGGTAACTTAAGGAATATTTTAGCTCACGAATATTTAGATTTAATTTACAATAAAATTCAAAATTTTATTCAAGAGGCACCATTAGTTTATACTCGGCTTTTTAGTTTTCTTAAAGAGTTTATGGGAGAAACGGACGACATACCTCACTGATGGACAATAAGTGAGGAAAATTTATCACACAAAGACACAAAGACACAAAGACACAAAGACACAAAGACACAAAGATACAGAGAAAAAAGGGAAAATATTTTATAAATTTCCTCTGTGAACTCTGTGGCTTTGTGTGAGGTATTCTCAGGAAGAAAGGAAGTTTCACGCCAAGCACGCAAAGAATGCAAAGGGAAATAAGGGAAAGAATTAGCTTGGTGACCTTTGCGAGAAAAAAAGGGATATTTGAACAAATAAGAGTAAAATGACTAATCAATTTTCAACATACTTGTTAGATGAGATACTTTTGAAAGAAAAAATAAAAAGGGAGAATTTGCGTCGCCAACTAATCGAGAAGGTGCTATCTACACTAACAAAACTTTCTGATAAGGTTAGTTTTAAAGAGGCGTATCTGTTTGGTTCTATTGTCAATCCAAACAGTTTCTCCGAAAAATCTGATGTGGATATTGGTTTTATTAATTTAAGTGACCGGGATTTCTTTAAAACTATGGCATTTATTTCAAGAGAAATTGGAATAGATGTTGATGTCGTTCAGTTAGAAGGTCATCGTTTGGAAGAGAAGATAAAGGATAAAGGTATAAGATGGATAAAGAAGGTTTAGTTGTTCTAAAAGCTACAGTATCAAGACAAATTGAGGAGATTGAAAAAACTCTACTCCAGGATTGAGGACCGAAAACAAAAAAGAGGTAAATCAGGAATAGAAAGTCTTGCTTATCAACTTCATAATCTCTATTGTGCCTTTGAAGACCTTTTTAAGATTGTGGCTGATACTTTTGATAATCATATTCAGAACAAAACCTATTATTATATAGAATTACTAAAACGGATGACGATAACCATTGAAGGTATCAGACCAGCACTAATTTCTCAAGAAAATTATGAGTTATTGGATAATCTCAGGGCATTTAGACATCTTTTTCGGCATGCTTATTCTTATGAATTGGATGAAAGAAAAATAAAGATAGTTTTAGCCGACGCCATAAAATTAAAAAAACGCTATCAGGGTGACATTAATATCTTTTTGAAAAGTATTGAGGGGACTGTTGGGGCATAAAGGATGATGAAAATTAATAGGACGCAGATTAACAGGATTTACAAGATTTTGAAGAAAAAAACACTAAATCACTAAAAAACATCAAGAAACACTAAAGAAATAACTTATAGAAATACAATAATAAAAAATTAATTTTAATCCTGTTCATCTGCGAAAATCTGCGTTCCATTTTACATTTTCAGGAGAAAGATGGCTAGTCAATTTAAAGAGGATAAAATTATCCAGAAACTAAAAAGATGTATCTTTGAGGGACTGAAGGATGAAGAGGTTAAAATAGTTCTTTTTGGTTCAAGGGTAAGAGGAAAAGTATATTCAGACATAGATATAGGGCTCATTCCTAAAAAAGAGATGGATAGAAAAAAGATAACTCTTTTAAGAGAAACTATTGAAGAGTTGAATATTCCGTATAAGGTTGATATTGTAGAATTTTCATTAGCCTCGCCGGAGTTTAAGAAAGAGGCACTTAAAGAGGTAGTGGTTTGGAAAGATTAACGGAAATCGAGAAATAACGAAACTCATTGATAAATAAGCCAAAATGATTATATTAAGATTTAACACATATTTAAAAGTCTACATTATAACAGGAGGTTTAAAAAATTTATACTTGACAAAAGT
>JBFMDD010000143.1:0-3782 GCA_040754115.1 bacterium | reverse complement strand
TATTGGTTTTACTATTTTCTGGTCTAGGACAAAGCCTTCTTTTACCGCCATTTCCTCAACTTTAGTCTCTAACCTTATCCCGCCCGTCTGAATATCATTTGACCCTATTATAATTACTGCGTATTTGTCAATTTTCAAAACCCGGTACATTTCTGTCAAAACCTTGTTCATATCATCAAAGTAGTTAGCAAGTTTTTCTTTTCTAGTTTTACCCTTCAGACCTATCATCTCATTTTTTAGTTCACATATATTGTATCCCAAATACTCTAACTGTGGACGATCGTTCTCTGCATAATCGATTGCAAAAGAGTAAGGAGGCGAGGTAATAATAGCATCCTGTGAATTGTCTTTTAAAGAAAGATTTCTTGCATCGCCAATTTCAAACCTTGCTTTACCAATCTTGAGATTAAGTTTATCTCTTGCTTGGATGAAAGAATTTATTTGTCCTGCATATCTTTTAAGTACTGATGGGAAAAGAACATCTATACTTTTCGAGCATCTCCGTGCATAGCCCATCGCGTCTAAGAAGGCAAGCAGGGTTATTGCGTTTTCTGTTTTAAACTCATCTTGATAAGAAAAGTCTTTAGGTAACTTCTTGCTACCTATTAGAGTTTTATAATTTTTGTGCATATCTCTAAGTATTGATGATAATTGGGTGCTATCAACTTTTAATGCCTCATGCTTTACTTTACTCATTAATACACAAAACGGACTTTTTTCAATGCCAATTGATTCGACACCTATTATGCCCGCCTCTACATTTAGTGTTCCGCTTCCGCACATGGGGTCGAGAACCACTTCTTCCGGTTGAATCTTCAAAATGTTTAATATACCTTTTATCAATTGTGGATGAAATTTCCCCCTATAGGGAAAAAGTCCATGTGTGGCATAACCTGTAGAAAAGTTTCCTTCTTTAAAGTATGATTTGGTTAGCTCTGATCTTCCTTCCCATATGAGAGGACTGTTGTTTGAGCAAATCATGTAATGGTGGGTAGGAATGCTATCAACACTTTTAAAAAATGCCCCTCTACGAATGATTTCGTCTTTAGTAAGAGATTTATATTCATAAAAGGCGAATTCTAATTCAAAGACCTCGGAAGCGTTAGGTAGTAGTTCAAATTCTTTAGGTAAAATGAATGAAGTTATCTTAGGTAAATCCGATATCGAGTTAATCTCTAGATTTGGTTCGATTTGCATATTTAAACCAAAATCTCCTTTCGTATTTATATTTGTCTCTGTCATGTGCATTCCCCTTAAACCGCCATTTCATATAACGTTCCCAGCATAAAAGAAGTTTTTGCGAAGCAAAAAATTTGGGTGAGTGCCGTAAGGCACGAACCTTTTATGCTGTGTTATATGAAGTGGCGGTTTTTTCATTCTTGATATTCCATTCTCTGAAAAGTAATAGATTCTCCACACTCAACTATAAATTCAAAATAAAGAATAGGTAGAGAAATTTGCTTCTGATTATAATTTCTAAAAGCGGAAAGTACATCCTGCCAATTCTTTGAGCTATGTGGAGGTGCAACAATTACTGGTTGTATATTCCAGTTAAATGCACCATCTAAATGTTTTCCAGAATTTTGAGAGGCCCAACTTACATAGTACTCTATCTGTTCAATTACACTGGGTTGAATAGGTTCATCTTTAAGTTCAATCATCCTATATTTCTTTTTCTCATCATCTTGACAAATGGTTAGAATATCTATTTTCTGCATACCTACACCACAAGCTACTTCATTTCCAAACCATACAAGATTATTTCCAACTATATCATCTAAATTTGAGTTAAATCCTATATTTTCAGTAAAATATAATTGCAAATAAACTTCATATGCTCGCTTTTGCCTCTGTAGGTTACAAATAAACCTCAATACATCAAAACTGAAGTTTCTGGGATATGGATAACTTTGTCGTAATTGAGTAGTTATTATCTTCCTCTTCGCAATATGCCAATCAAAGCCACCAATAAATTGGTTATTTGCTATTGGCTTTCCGGAATTCTTGTTTCTTATCATATCAATCAATCTTTGTGCTTCCCAGGGAAGTAACGGAGTGCACCCTCTTTTACCTTTCAATTTCCTGTAAATCAAACTCCACTGTATCTCCGTTGCATAAACAGGTAGTTTGTCCAATGCTTCCCATTCTGGTACACCTTCTGAATATACTTCATAAGGTTCAAGTAGTGTTCTGTAAATAAGTTTCTTTTGTAAGTTGGGCTGGAAACCATTCCGACCGGACACATGAAATACCGTGGGGCTTTGGTAAGCGATTTTGAAGATCCCATAAAAACCACCCTTTACTTTTGTAGTTGCTTCGATATAAAAAAGGACAGAATCGCCTGGTCTAACTCTTTTTATATCGGATAGCAGACTAACATCTAGATCTTTATCTTTGGCACCAGTGCCAGCAAATAAATACTGTAAATGGCTAGGAAATGTATCATCGTTTACTATAAAGACATGAGTTCGCATACTAATTACCTCTTTTTGAAAAGCATAACATATTCATGTTTAAAAATATAAAACCCACCAACCAACGCTCTGTATCGCCAGAGTTCTCTTTGATTCCTTTTTCCTCTTGTTTCTTCAAAGTTCTTTACAATAATACTTTTCAACAGATAACTTCTTTTTAGTACTTCATTCATACAGTAAAAACCTAAAGGTATCCATTCCCCTTTTGAATATTTATCTCCAATAATTAGAACAAAATAACGTCCTTTTGCTAAATAAGGAGTTGCATTATCCACTACCTCACCAAACATCTTTAAAAATTCTTTAGTGTTCTTCGCCCTTGAAAGGTCCCTATCATCTTTTGAAAATTTAATAATATCGTGATAGGGCGGATGCATAATAAGGAGTTGGACTTGATCTACTCCGTGCTTATCTAAAACTGCCTTTATGTCTATTATTCTGCTATCGCCAATTACTATTTCTGTGATTACCTTATCCTTATTATACTCCTTCTCTACTAACTCGTTCGCTTTTTGAGCAACCTCTGAATTTAATTCTATCCCTATGCCATTTCTTTCCAACCGTCTACATTCAATCAAAGTTGTTCCACTTCCAACAAAAGTATCTAAAACCCAATCTCCTTTTTTGGTATATCTTAACATCGTTTGATGTGGAATTTGAGGAATGAAATTCCCCCAATACCAGGCAAGATGTGCCCCTGAGGTATCCCTTTTATCTAATACCCACAAACTATCTGTTATAATTTCATCGTATTCTTTCCATCTGAGGAGATTTATGTCATTGATCTTACTAGTCTTAACCTTTTGGGTTCCATTTTCTAATCTTTTCAGATAATATTTTGCTCTTTCAATTGTTCGTGATTTTAAAATCTGATTCAGCTCAGAAATTAGAATATCTCTACGCAAAGAAATTGTATCTCCATTTGTATCAATATTTAATATGCCTTCTCGGTCATTCTTGGGAAAGGTTGCGATGTCCTTCAATGCAACTATCCTTTTCTTAAGAGAAGTTAAATCAACTAAGTTACCAATTTCATCTAAAACTTGGATAAACTTTTCTTTATTTAAGATAATTGCTCCGTATCCCGATGGTGTTGCTTCTAAATTTCCAAGCGTTAATTGTTTCGAGTCAGTTGCTTTCATATTTTTTATTCCTCTACTCATTTTAAAACCGCCATTTCATATAACGGCTCGGCGGGTATGCGAAGCCTTCGGCTTCGCCTTTGGCGAAAGCAAGACTTCTGCCGAACCGAAGGTTCGAGCGGAAGGCTTGCGTGCCGAAGGTTTGGGCGAAGTGAGGCGAGTTGTT
>JBFMDD010000142.1:0-4165 GCA_040754115.1 bacterium | reverse complement strand
ACTAGTACCGTGTTGGATAAATTATGCAACAATATTCTTCCCGAACAAGTTCGGGCTTCCATACCTATTCTGTGTTGGATGCCTCAACTGGATGCCTCAACTTGTTGAGGATTCTCTTGCAAAACTTCTTCAACACAGTACTAGCCTAACTTCTGCACTCAATTACACATTTCACTCGATTTTCATCTCACGCTACAACATAAATCCTTGCTGTACAGTAATCCGCCACTGGAGAATACCAAAATAGTGACTGAAAAATGGTATAAGTTCTTGCTATATAAGGATCGAAAATCTCAAAGTGCGGAAGTTAGACTCTCCCTCCTTCTCTTAACAAAGTATCTATTTGATTGGATGATACATTTTTTTCACCTCCATACCGTTAAAATTTGTAACTTTAATCCATAACTAAAAATATTTATTTACATTTTCTATGGCAAATTTCATAAGATTCATAGTATTTTCCATATCTTTCAGATTAACAACTTCAATTGGTGTATGAGCATAACGTATTGGAACAGACACCGCACCTGTTGGAATTCCTTCTCTTGCTAAGCGAATTCTTGAAGCATCTGTTGTCCCTCTAGGTCCACCAACATATAGTTGGTAGGAAATATTCATTTTCTTAGCAGAATCAAGCAACCATTTTTTAACTTGCGGGTGAATGATTAAACCCCTACCTAAAGAATCAGACATTACAAATGAAGGACCTTTTCCAAGTTCATTGTCAGCCTCTTCTTTTTTTATTTCTGGATAATCACCTGCAATTTCAATATCCACTGCTAATGCAACATCTGGGTTAACACTATAACTAGAGACTGTAGCTCCTTTTAAACCAACCTCTTCTTGTGTAGTAAAAACCACATATAATTCACATGGTACTTTTTTTAGACTTTTTATCAAACTTATAAGAATAGTACATCCTACACTATTATCAAGTGACATAGCAGATATATTGTCATTTGATAGTTCAGTAAATATCCGAGTAAAAAAGATTGGGTCACCTTTTTGAATACCAAGTTTTAAAGCATCATCATAACTTTTTGCTCCTACATCAATAGACATTTTATCATAAGTAATTAATTTATCTTTCTCCTTTTCATCCATTAAATGTGGAGGTTTGGAACCTATCACACCTGGAATAAGTTTTTTGGATGTTTTAATGGTTACTCGTTGATTAAGTAACATTTGATCACTAATCCCTCCAATTGTAATAAACCGTATAAAACCTTTTTCATCTATAAATTTTACCATTAATCCAACCTCGTCCATATGAGCAGCTAACATTACCTTTGGTTTTTTATCTCCCTTTTTAATGGATATAAGATTACCGAATTTGTCAATTTCAATTTTATCCACATGCTCTTTTATTTCGTTAATGATAACTTTTCTGATTTCATCTTCACTCCCTGATACTTTAGGAACATCTGTAATTTTTTTTAATAAATTTTTCATTTTACCTCTCCTTTTAATTTTAAAAATTCCTCAATATTTGTATCTAAAGTCCTATTGGAATATCGACAAAATTACATTCTATTTGAAATTTTTTAGATAAAACTTCTGCTAATGTCTTAACTCCTAATGTTTCAGTAGCGTAGTGTCCAGCAAAGATGATATTAATCTTTGATTCCTTAGCTAAATGATATGTGAAGAGTTTTGACTCGCCAGTAATAAATAAATCCACCTCTTTTTCTATTGCCTCTCTAATCGCATCAGACCCACCACCAGAAACGATAGCTATAGTTTTGACCTTTTGCTTGCCAAAATTTAATAATCGACAGGTAGTATTTAATTTTTCCTCCAGTTTATGTTTAACACTTAACAAATCGATTTCTTTATGTAACTTGCCCACATATCCAATTGACAATCCATGATATTCACCAAAAGGTTCTTTTATCTTGATTGCAAATAGATTCATTAATTGAGTATTATTGCCAAATTCTGGATGAAGGTCTAAAGGTAGATGTGCAGTATACAGGGAAATATCATTCTTAAACAAAACTTCTAATCGCTTATATAGGACTCCAGTTAAAGGTTGAAGTTTATCCCAGAGTAGACCATGATGTACAATAACCATATCTGCATTTTGTTTTTTTGCCTCACAAAAAGTTTCTAATGAAGCATCAACAGCACAGATGATCTTTTTTATATTCTCTTTTCCTTCAACTTGTAAACCATTTATAGACTCATCTTTAATTTGTGCTATATTTAACTCTGCATCAAGGAATTGACATATTTGATTTAAAGTAACCATCACCATTATTTTTTAAATCAACTTTGTGAAATTAAGAATATACCTATACAGATAACTATTACACCTATCCATCTTATCAGAGGGACATGTTCTTTAAGGATGAATTTAGAAGATAAAACGACGAATACATAAGCCAGACTGAGCATAGGATATGCAAAGCTCAAATCTGCATGTTGTAAAATCCAAAGCCAAAGTAATGCACTGAACATATAAAGTGAAAATCCAAATATTACTCTTGGTTTAGTAAATATCTTAATTAATTCTAATAAAATATGCCTGTCAGAGGGCTTCCCAACACCAGTTTTTAATAGCAACTGCCCAGTGACTATAATAAATACACATACAAAAATAGATAATAATATTGACATAATCTTCCTCCTTAAAAATTGGTAATTGGTTAAATGGTAATTGGTTAAATAGTTACCAGTTACCAATATCATTTAACTTTGTGATACTAATGTTACACCTATACAAATTATTCCTACTCCTATCCATCTAATAGGTAATACCATTTCATGAAATAAAAAGCAAGAGGCAATTACTACCAGTACATATCCTAAGCTAATCATTGGATACAGGTAGCTTAAATGTCTTCTTTGAAGGAGTAAAAGCCATAAAAAAGAACTCGATAGATAACACATACCCCCTAAAATAACCCCGGGATTAGTTAACATATTAAGATAATTAGCTAACAACGAATCAGCAGTAGCAGAGTGCATAACACCCGTTTTTAATAACAATTGCCCTCCTACTCCCAAACTAATACATATAAGCACCGCTAAGAAAAAACGCATTTTTTTACCTCCTCGTATGTGGTGATTGGTAATTGGTAATTGGTAACTGGTAATTGATAACTATTTAACCAATTACCATTTAACCAGTTACCAGTTATCCAATTGATTTCCAATATACAATAATTATAACTGCAATTATCCACAGTATTATATTTAAAAGTAGCGGTTTATCTTTAATAATATCCACATCAGGACTACCACCAGCACTTTTTTGATGGACAAGGTAGAGATAGCGAAGAACTCCGTAAAGTACAAAAATAATGGTAAGAGGTAAATATGGTGCATCAAGTTTTTTCTGCACTTCCGGTGAACAGGCATAAAAAGAATAGGCAATTAATATAGACCCTGTAACAGCCGCAATCATCTCATCAATAAACGCAGGGGTATATTCTTTTAAAATAGCCCTATGAGAAGAAGCCCCTGACTCTAAAAGCACCAATTCATGCCTTCTCTTGCCTAAACTTATAAATAGTGCCAGAAGCATAGTGCATCCAACTAACCATGGTGAGATTATTACTGGAATAACAACTGCCCCACCCACTACACGAAATACAAATCCTATTGATACGGTTAAAACATCTATGATAACTATATTCTTCAAAAACAAAGAATAACATGCAGTCATGAGAAAATATCCTAATATTACAAATCCAAACTGCCATCTTACCAAAAAAGATGATACTAAAGTAATAATTATTAGCCCAATTGATAATGATAAAGCTGGAAGAACCTTTAGTTTTCCAGATGCAATTGGCCGATTTCTCTTCTGAGGATGAGCTTTATCTCGTTCTACATCCAATATGTCATTAAATACATATCCACATCCTGAGATAATGCAAAAGCAAATAAATGCAAAAATAGTTTTTAATATCGCATCCGAATCACATAATTTCTGAGCGAAGATAATAGCGGCAAAGACAATTAAATTTTTTGTACATTGCCTTGGTCTCATTGCAAGAATAAATTCTTTTACCATAATTAATTATCAAGAGGTATACTCAACACCGTTACAAATTGCGATTTTAGAAACGGTTCACTTTAGCGTGAAAGCTTGCGGTTAAAAAATGGATATGAAATTAGAAATTGGTGAAAGAAGTGAAGACCTAATTTCTAATTTCCA
>JBFMDD010000141.1:0-8692 GCA_040754115.1 bacterium | reverse complement strand
AAGCCTGGTTCAGTAACTCTTGCCTCAATAACTGCTATGGTAAGAAACAATGAAACTAAAAGATGGTTTGAAGAGGGTAAGATAGAACTCAAATTGGCAGCATAAAATCTAATCGCACAGGTCGAAAGTACCAATAGGTTTCTTTATTCATATTCCTTTTCCAACCTTTGAGATATTTCGGCTCCTTCCCGCTAAGTGGCGTAGTGAGATATTAAAGGGTATCTTAGGAGCAGACCTCATAGGATTCCATACATACGATTATACACAATATTTTTTAAGATGCATCCTTCGTATTTTGGGCTATGAACACAACATGGGTACACTTGTCGTGGAAGATAGGGTTGTAAAAATAGATACCTTTCCTATGGGCATAGACTTTAAGAGATTTTATAATGCTTCAAGTAGCATAGAGGTCCAGGAGGAAATAGTCGAACTTAAGAAAACATTAGCAGATTTTAAGGTTATTCTCTCAATCGATCGATTGGATTATACAAAAGGTATTATAAATCGGTTGCAAGGTTATGAAATCTTCCTCAAGAATAATCCTCAATGGCATGGGAAGGTAATCCTTGTGTTGGTGGTTGTTCCTTCTCGCATAGGAGTGGAACATTATCAGCAAATGAAAAGGCAAATAGATGAACTCATAGGGAAGATCAATGGAAGATTTGGTAGCGTTCCCTGGACACCAGTATTGTATCAATACAGATTCTTACCATTTAATCCTTTGGTTGCTCTTTATAGTATTAGTAATGTTGCTTTGATTACTCCTCTTAGAGATGGGATGAACCTGATTGCAAAGGAATATATCTCAAGTAGAACTGATAATAAAACAGGTGTTCTTATCCTTAGTGAGATAGCTGGTGCTTCAAAGGAACTTAGGGAGGCAATGATAATAAACCCGAATAATAGAGAAGAGATTGCAGGTGCCTTGAAAGAGGCATTAGAAATGTCTAAGCAGGAGCAGGCAAGATGCATCCAAGCTATGCAGGCACGGCTTAAGCGCTATGATGTTGTCAAGTGGGCAAACGAATTTATCCAGAGTATTCTTTCTATAAGAGAGGAGCAAAGCCGATTCGAGACTAAATTACTGGGAGGGTATAAAGAGAAACTGGTCTTGGATTTTAAAAAAGCAAATCACAGGCTTATCTTTTTAGATTATGATGGGACACTTGTCCCCTTTGTAGGGTATCCACAAATGGCAAAACCTGGTGAGAATATTTTAAAGATCATCAAACACCTTTCAGAGGACGAAAAAAATGAGATTGTTTTGATAAGTGGAAGGGATAGGAATACCCTTCTAAGCTGGTTTGGTATGTTTAATGTAGGATTGGTAGCAGAACATGGGGTATGGCTAAAGGGAAAAAATGAAGATTGGAGAATGATTAAACCATTAATGAATGACTGGAAAACTCAAATCCTCCCAATACTTGAAATGTATGTGGATCGGCTTCCTGGTTCATTTGTTGAAGAGAAAGAATTTTCTATTGTATGGCATTACCGAATGCCGGACCCTGAGTTAGGTTCTATACTGGCAAAGGAACTAATAGACTATTTAGTAAATTTTACCGCCAATATAGATGTTCAAGTGTTGCAAGGAAGTAAAGTGGTTGAGATTAGAAATGCAGGTGTGAATAAAGGTGTTGCAGGGCTGCATTGGGTATCAAAAAATGATTTTGATTTTATATCTGCAATAGGGGATGATTGGACGGACGAAGACTTCTTCAAAGCCCTGCCTGAAACTGCCTACTCAATCCGAGTTGGGATGAGTCAATCTCATGCCAGGTTTAATTTGCATAATTACATAGAAGTTATAGAATTACTTGAGCAATTGGTGGAAAAAGATGGAGAGTAAGATTATGAATGTAATTCTTTCAGTGAGTTTCATCGTGGCTGGGATTATCTTAGGAATAATCTTTAAGAAGATTGTCTTTGGCAAGATTAAAAGATATAGCATTAAAACAAAATGGAGAGGAGATGAAATTATTATCCAATCCCTGCACACATGGATTATCTTCTGGTTTGTCCTTGCAGGTATTTATGGAGCAATTTTTAACCTTCCACTTAGCAAACCACTTTTAAGCCTAATTCAGAAAGTTTTATTGATTCTGGCTATTCTTTCTGTAACAGTAGTTTTAGCTAAAGTAGCCAGCGGTCTTATTGGCATATATGTGGAAAAGATTAAAGAAGTATTACCTACTGCAACCATATTCACAAACTTAACAAGATTGTCCATTTTTCTTATAGGAATACTGGTAATACTCCATTCCTTGGGAGTCTCTATTTCCCCTATTCTTGCAGGGTTAGGAATTGGAGGGCTTGCGGTTGCTTTAGCCCTTCAGGATACCCTCTCCAATCTTTTCTCAGGATTGCATATTATTCTATCAAGGCAGGTAAGACCTGGTGATTATGTGAGACTTGAGAGTGGAGAGGAGGGTTATATAGTTGATATAACCTGGAGAAATACAACAATTAGGGAGTTGCCTAACAATCTGATTGTTGTTCCAAATACTAAGTTAGCTCAGGCAATACTTAAAAATTATCATCTACCAGAGAAAGATTTGGCAATTCTTGTTGAGGTAGGTGTAAGTTATGATGGTGATTTAGAGAAGGTAGAGAAGGTAACTATTGAGGTAGCAAAGGAGGCAATGAAGGAAGTTCAAGGTGGTATTCCTGAATTTGAACCATTTATTCGGTATCATACCTTTTCAGACTCCAGTATAAATTTCACCGTTATCCTTAGTGGTAGAGAGTTTGTTGACCAATACTTAATAAAGCACGAATTTATAAAAAAGTTACATAGACGCTATAAAGAAGAAGGTATTGTGATTCCTTTCCCAATACGCACCATCTACCTTGCCAGGGATGAGGAAAGTGGGGATGAATCAGTCTCATGATAGATTTAATTTGAGCAATTGGAGGTACAATAAAGATGGGAAAGTGCATAGATGATTACCGTGAAATTGTAGGGGATGAACTACTGTATGAGATATATACAAAGGCAAGAAGACTTTCTAACAAGCATATCTTGCATATCAACTCTACTTATCAAGGCGGTGGAGTAGCAGAAATGCTAAACAGTATTATATTACTTATGAATGACATAGGGGTATTTACGGGTTGGCGAATATTGCATGGGACACCGGATTTTTTCTCAATAACCAAGAAGTTTCACAATGCCCTACAAGGCGACAAAATGAAACAAAGGCTTTACATTGAGTGTAACGAAAATTTTGCACGATTTACTCATATAGACCATGATCTTATAATTGTACATGATCCACAACCATTACCACTCATAAAATTTTATAGAAAAAGGCAGCCCTGGATATGGAGATGCCACATTGATATAACTTGCCCAAACCGTGAATTATGGAATTATATTAAAACATTTATAATCAGGTATGATATGGTGATTGTCTCAGATGAGAAATATAAGAAAGAGGATTTACCTGTGCCGCAATGTGTTCATTATCCATCAATTGACCCACTTAGTAGCAAAAATAAGCCCTTAAGTGAGGATACAATTCATAAGTATTTGCATAAATTTGGTGTTCCTACTGATAAGCCTATCATTACTCAAATATCAAGGTTTGACAAATGGAAAGATATGGAAGGTGTAATAAAGGTGTTTGAACTTGTAAAACAAGAGGTAGATTGTAGATTAGTAATCTGTGGAGATATGGCTCCTGATGATCCAGAGGGACAACAAATCTATTACAGACTCATTAGAAAGACAAGGCATATTAAAGATCTGCTCCTTGTGATAGGTGATAATCAAATATTTGTTAATGCCTTACAAAATATAGCATCAGTTGTAATCCAGAAGTCACTGCGTGAAGGATTTGCACTTACAGTTACAGAGGCACTGTGGAAAGGTAGACCTGTTGTTGCCTCAAATGTGGGTGGGTTACCACTTCAGGTAATTGATGGTAAGACAGGTTTTCTTGTAGAACCAAATGATATAGAGGGATTTGCTAATAGGGTAGTCAAGCTTCTAAAAGAGCCTGAACTTGCAAGAGAACTCGGAGAGAATGGTAGGGCACATGTTAAGAAGAATTTTTTAGTCACAAAGAGCATATTAGATTATTTGGATATCATAACCAGGATAATCTAAAAAACATTAGGCGAAATAGTAATATTGTAATGATATTAAAGTAGCGTTGTATATCGATACATCAATCCCAAACGCATTATTTCAAGAACCACAACACATCGTAACCGTTCAGGTCTAAAGGTATAAATAAGGGAAAAGGGGAAATAGTGGGAAAAGGGGAAATTTATTTTTATGTAGAGGGATTTGATAGTTGTTCTGGTCGTTCCCACATTATAGTCTTTGCAAAAGTAAGTTCCTCTTTTTGAGAGAAAAGTATGTTCAGTATACTCAGTGAGCAGTGAGCAGTGAGCAGTGAACAGTCAGCAGTAAACAGTGAACATACTGATCACTGTTCACTGAACATACTGATCACTGAAAATTAAAATTTGAAATGAAATTTTTCGACCTGTGAAATAGGTTTATACAAATATCCCCCAATAGAGGGTGAGAAGGTGAGAAAGAGAATAAACAGATTGCTCCTATGGAGCTAATTTGTTATGAGAAATATATTCTACAACCATGTCGCTCCTCTGGAGCTAACCTGAATAAAGCTCCGTAGGAGCAATCTGTTTGTAGTAATTTCGCAAAAGCAATATATTGCAGCTCCGTAGGAGCGACTTGTTTTTAGTAGTAGAGCTTGAATATCTTATCTATGGAAAGTTTCTTGCCTCTTATTTAAACCTATTTCACAGGTCGAATTTTTTTAAAAGGTGTAAAACAAGCCTTTTTCCTCTCCTTTACATAAAGATGTACAAAAAAACTTGACAATATTTAAAAATCGGTTATAATTATAATAAACTGAAGGAGAAATCTGAAGGTTTCCCATTTATCTACAAGCCGTTTATTCACTAAGTTATTAATAATAAATGAATTATCAGGAAGTGAGTTTAAAAAAATGGATTTGACACAAGAAATCCCAATGGTAAATATTTTAGATAAAGAGATACCACAAGAAGTAATTAAAAAATTACCTGCGAAATTTGTCAATCGATATCGGGTAATTCCTATCAAAATGGATAATAATACACTTACCATCGCTACTTCAGACCCATTAGAACTTCATATACTCGAGGATATTGGACTTCTATTAGGATGTAAAATAGAGGTAATTCTAAGTTTTCCAGAAGAAATAGACCATGCATTACAAAAATATTATGGTGCAGGAGCACAAACAGTTCAGGAGATTATCTCTGGAATTGAAGAGAAAAAAATTATAGAACCGGATAAAGAAGTAACAACTGATTTAGATAGTTTAGCTCATGAAGCACCAGTTATTAAGATAGTAAATCTAATTATTATGGATGCTGTTAAGAAAAAGGCAAGCGATATTCATATTGAGTCTTTTGAAAGTGAGATGGTAGTTAGATATAGAATAGATGGTGTATTGTATGATATTCCTCCTCCACCTAAATGGCTTTATCCAGCTATTATTTCGAGAATCAAACTTATGGCAGAAATGAATATTGCTGAGCGACGATTACCACAGGATGGCCGTATACAACTTAAGGTTGGTGGTAAACAGATTGATATGCGTGTAGCTACACTACCAACACTATATGGTGAAAGTTTAGTTATTAGAATTTTAGAAAAAGAAAGTATTTTGTTGGGATTAGAAGAGTTAGGTTTTGAAGAATATGTGCTTGAGGAATTTAAAAAATTAATTAATAAGCCAAATGGAATTATTTTAGTTACAGGCCCTACGGGGTCTGGTAAAACTACTACTCTTTATGCTGCATTGAATAAAATCAATTCTCTTGAGAAAAAGATTATTACAATTGAAGACCCAATAGAGTATCAATTAAAGCGGATAAATCAGTTGCAAGTAAAGCCAAAGATAAAATTTGGATTTGCGCAGGGATTACGCTCTATGTTACGCCAAGACCCAGATATTATGATGGTGGGTGAGATAAGGGATTTAGAAACTGCTGAGGTGGCTGTCCAGGCAGCTTTAACAGGACATCTAGTATTTTCTACATTACATACCAATGATGCGGCAAGTGCTATCACCAGACTTCATGATATGGGAGTAGAGGATTTCTTGATTTCTTCAACTGTGATTGGGATATTAGCACAGCGGCTTGTACGAATTATTTGCACAGAATGTAGAGAAGAATACCTTCCTAAACCAGATTTAGTAAGAGAATTTCATACAAAAACACTTTTGAAAGGTAGAGGTTGTGAAAACTGTAATTATTCCGGGTTTAAAGGAAGAACAGGTATATTTGAGTTGTTGGTAGTAAATGATGAAATACGGGATTTAATACTTCAAAAGACCAATGCAAGTAAAATAAAAAAACAGGCAGTTAAATTAGGGATGAAAACTATGCGTGATGATGGCTTTCAAAAAGTACAAAGAGGCCTTACTACGATAGAGGAGGTTTTAAGAGTAGCTCAGGAAGAAAGCTAAGAAGCATCTTGGATAAAAATAGGTTTATCAGAGAGCGTTGGATAATAATATTCGGTTAATTGGTAACTGGTAATTGGTAATTGGTAACTAATTACCATTCACCAGTTACCATTTACCAAAAATAAGGAGGTTTTTAAAAATGTTAGAGAAATTTTTTAAATTGAAGGAACAAGGAACTAATGTTCGCACAGAGATAATAGCAGGATTTACTACATTTATGACGATGGCGTATATCATAATTGTCAATCCTGCAATACTTCAGGCTGCTGGTATTCCTAAAGGACCATCAATGGTAGCTACTATTTTATCCGCAGCATTTGGTACTTTTTTAATGGGTTTTTATGCCAAAAGACCTTTTGCTATCGCTCCTTATATGGGTGAAAATGCATTTATTGCATTTACCGTAGTTAAGGTATTAGGTTATTCATGGCAGACAGCTTTAGGGGCTATATTTATTGGAGGAGTATTATTTACCTTAGTGACAATATGTAGGCTACGAAGCTGGTTGGCTAAAGCAATCCCTGAAGGATTAAAATATAGTTTTGCAGTTGGAATTGGATTATTTTTAACCTTTATTGGGTTAAATGATGCAGGTATTGTAACACTTGGTGTCCCTGGTGCTCCGGTAAAAGTAGGAAATATAACTAATGTATCAGTTTTATTAGCTATATTTGGATTTGTGTTTACGGGTATTCTTATGGTAAAAAGAGTCAAGGGAGCCATTTTAATTGGTATTTTGACGACTACCTTTTTTGCTTTTGTATTTGGAGCGGCAGAGATTCCTGATAAATTCATTAGTTTACCACCAGATATTCGTGAAACACTGTTTCAATTAGATATTTTAGGAGCACTTACATGGGGATTCTTTGCAGTCATTTTAACAGTATTTGTCATGGATTTTGTAGATACTATGGGTACATTAATTGGTGTTTCTGCTCGGGCAGGTCTTCTTGATGAAAAAGGTAATTTACCACAGATAGAAAAACCAATGTTAGCAGATGCATTAGCAACTGTCTTTGCTTCTCTTCTAGGAACGACAACCGCTGGCACTTTTATTGAATCTGCTGCTGGAATTGAAGAGGGAGGAAAAACAGGGCTAACTGCAGTAGTAGTAGCAATACTATTTTTAATAGCCTTATTCTTCTCTCCAATTTTTACGGCTATTCCTCCTCTTGCCTATGGACCTGCACTGATTATCGTGGGATTATTGATGTTAGCTCCAATTACTAAAATTAAATTTGATGACTATACCGAATCAATCCCCGCCTTTGCAGTAGTGGTATTGATGAGTTTTACTTATAATATTGGTGTAGGGATAACTGCTGGGTTTGTTCTTTATCCTCTCTTTAAATCTATTGCTGGCAAATATAAAGAAATACATCCTGGATTGTGGATTCTAGGAGTTTTATCACTGCTTTTCTACATATTCTATCCTTATGGCTAATGCTCTGTAAAGATAGAATTTGTGTGTGGATTACAAAAGGACAATGAAAAAATAGGATATGAATTTAAAATGCAGATTATTGGTGTAATTGGTGAAAGTTATCCTTCTCAAGAAGGTAAGAGATTAGCATTTGAAGTAGGTGTAGAAATTGCTAAAGCAAAGGCGATATTGATTTGTGGTGGCTTAAGCGGTGTAATGGAAGAGGCAGCTCGAGGAGCGAAAAGTCAAGGAGGTTTAACTATTGGTATATTACCAGGTACTAATAGAACAAGTGCCAATCCTTACATTGACATTCCTATTGTAACAGGATTAGACCAGGCAAGGAATATTATTATTGTTAGATCCTGCCATGCAATTATCGCCATTGAAGGAAGCTATGGTACATTATCGGAAATTGCATTCTGTTTAAAATTAAATGTACCATTAATAGGTTTACACACATGGACCCTACAACGCAAAAATCATGAAATACCACCTATTATCAAAGTAGAAACTGCACAAGAAGCAGTAAATAAAGCAATTAAACTTATTGAGCAAAGCAAGATTTTTTCTTGATAAAATCTCCGGTGTATAAATGTCCTTCTATTAATTGTGATAAAGAACTTGAGCCTGCACCAAATATCGAGCTGTATGGTTAGAATAATAAAGACTCATGTATCAGTTTTTAAGAGAGTTAAATCACACAATGCAAGATAGAAATAAATTGAAATTAGTAGAATTCGAAGAATGTTGCGAAGCAAAAATTTAT
>JBFMDD010000140.1:0-5361 GCA_040754115.1 bacterium | reverse complement strand
TGTATGATTCTAATTTTTGTCTACATTTTTTTATCTTTTCTAATAATTCTTGTTGAGGTATTGTTGATGATTTGTCAGGCAATTTATCAGGTGATATAGAAAACTTATATTCTTGTTCAAAATATTTTGTGATGTTTTCCATTTTTAGTTTGTATTCTGCGGATTGTAATTCAAATTGATGAAGGTGATTTTTACAATTAGCCTCTTTTTGCTGTTCAATTTTAAGTTCTTCTTCCATAGTTGAAATAGATTGTTGTAGTATTTGAAGTTCTTGTTGAAGTTTATTTAAAATACTACTTCCTTCTTCTTTTTCTTTAACCATGTCTTCCATTTCTCTTTCATAGCTAACCTTCTTTTTAGCCTCTCTATCTTTTTCTTTTAAAAGCCACTGGGTCTCCTCGTTTAATCTGAGTACTTCTTTTTCAAAATCCTCTAAACTTTCCTTCAGCCTGTTTATATGGAGGTTCAGGCTTTCTTCTAATTGTGTAAGTTGTGCAAATTTGACTCTAATCTGGGTTACTTCTGATGACTTATCCTTTATTATTGACTCTTTTGTTTTGACCTCCTGGACAAGTGTAGAAATGAATGTCTCGTATTTTGCATTAGTAGTATTTTTGCCATTTTCTTCTTCCTTAAGGTTTTTAATGTTTTCTCTTATTTCAATTAGTTGCTGGGTTAAATTACTTCGTTCTTCTTTTAATAAAGTAAGTTGTCTTAAATTTTCTTCTTTAAATTCATTTGTTTGCTCCATATCATGTTTTAAATTAGACAATATAATTTCTTGTGAATGAAGATTTACCTGTAGATTAGTCAAGTCAAGCTGCAATGTTGATAATTCATCATGTGTTTTTTGTTTCTTTTTCTCTAAATCTTTCAATTGATGTTCAAAATCAGTCATTTTCTTTGTCAATTCAATAATCTGGTTTTTACGGCTGATTAAATTTGTCCCTGCGATTTTAGGTAATCCACCTTGAATAATTCCATTTGAGTCTATCAATTCACCATCTAATGTGGCTATTCGAATAAAGTCTTCAGAATAGTTTTTTATAATTTTAGCTGCTGAATTTAAGTCTTTAACTATTAACACATTTCCTAATAGGTATTGTAATGCAGGTTGAAATTTCTCATCATAATTGATTAAATCCAATGCCCAGCCAATTACATCATCCATATTAAATGATTTTTGTAAAGGAGGGAAGGATTTGATATTAGCTAAAGGAATAAAAGTTACCCTTTGGGCTTTTTCCCCTTTTAGGAATGTAATTATTTGTTCAGCTTGGGTAGCCGTTTTAGTGATAACCGCTTGAAGGTTCTCTCCAAGACTTACCTCTATTGCCTTCTCGTATTTTAGGTCAAAATCTATTAAATCAACTACTACACCTAAAACTTCAGGGAGTATATTTCTTGAAGTAAAAATCGTTTTGATACCTGGTAGGTAACCATCTAAATTTTTCTGTAATTCCTGTAATGTATGTAATCTACCGGATGTAGATTTAATCTCCTCACGAAGTTTGCTTATTTCTAATTCCGTTTTATTAACCTCCTGGGTCGTAACTTCTTTTTTAGATTGTAGTTGGTCTAATTTTTTCTTCATGCTGATTATTTTATTTTCTTCTGATACGCTTTGGTCTTTTAGTTTAGCAAGATTTTTCTCAATAGTATCTTTTTTTGAAGTAAGTCTTTCTTCTTCCTGGCTTACTCGCTGAAGTCTAAGTATTATGTTCTTTTCTTCTATTTGTGCTTGACTTAACTGATTGCGTATATGAGCTAATTGGTTTAGAAAATCAATCATTTCAATCTTTACTTCTTCTAATTGACTTGCCTTTTCATCTTTTTCAAGTTCTAATTTAGATAGGAGTGTTTCTTGTTGTGTTAGATTTTGGAGGGTTTGAGATAAATCTTTTGAAGCCTCCTCCTTTTTTTTCTCCTCTCTTGCAATATCTTCATTTAATTTACAAATCTTATCTTTTGCCAAGGTAATTTCTGTTTGAATGCGAGCTAATTGTGAGTTAATGTTAGTTTCTTTTTCCTTCTGTTGTAGAAGTTGTCCATTTAATTTTTGGATATCTTGTGCTAAATTAAAGACGATAGGTTGAAGATTTTTTATCTCTTCTTCTTCATTTTTAACTTGAAGTTTTTTATCTTTTAGCAAAGATTCCATTTGTGTTAAATTAGAACCTATGTGTTTAGCTTCTTTAGATATTCTTTCGTGTTCTTTCAAGCACGCCTTAAGAGCCTCATTTAAAGCTCTATATTCATCTTCATGGAGTGTGATTTCTAAGTTTTGTAGTTCTTTTTTAAGTTCTTGATAGCGTTGTGCATTTTTTGCCTGTCGATAAAGAGAATTTTTTTGTCGTAAAATTTCTGCTAACAGGTCATCAATTCTAATAAGATTTTGAGAAGTAAGTTGTAGTTTAGACAGTGCCTCTTGTTTTTTAACCTTGTATTTAGCAATTCCTGCTGCCTCTTCAAATACTACTCTACGCTCTATGGGTTTAGAATTAATAATAAAATCTACCTTGTTTTGTTCCATTAAAGAGTAAGCCCCGCGTCCTAACCCTGTATCTAAAAATAAGTGGGTAATATCTTTTAGACGGCAAGAGCTTTTATTTAATAAGTAATCACTTTCACCAGAACGAAATAATCTCCTTGTAATAGTTACCTCATTAAATTCAATTGGCAGGATTTGAGTTGAATTTTCGATAGTAAGGGAAACCTCAGCTACTCCAAGTGGTTTTTGTTGAGCAGTGCCATTGAAGATAACATTAGTCATTGTCTGACAGCGTAATAGATTAGGATTTTGCTCTCCTAATACCCAGCGTATTGCCTCATAGATGTTACTTTTGCCGCAGCCGTTGGGACCAACAATGGCTGTAAGTCCATCACGGAATTGAAATGTAGTTTTTTCAGCAAATGACTTAAAACCAAATAAGGATAGTTTTTTAAGAAAAGGCATATTTATAATTTTCCCTCCCATTAGCTTTAAATTATATCCTTAAATTGCTATCTTGTCAAGGGAAAAGATTTTTCCTTGACATAAATGGTGAAATATATTATAATTATATCAACTTGAAGGATGTAAAAAAGGAGGAAAGAAAAATTATGTCTATAGTTGAGGCTAACATAGGAAGAGAAAAGTTACTATTAGAGACAGAAAAAGTAGCTACACAAGCCAATGGTGCTGTGTGGGTAAGATATGGCGATTGTATTGCCTTATGTACAGCAGTAGTAGCTCCACAAGTAAGAGAAGAAAATGATTTCTTCCCTTTAACGGTAGAGTATCAAGAGAGGTTTTACGCAGCAGGTAAGATTCCGGGAGGATTTTTTAGACGAGAGGGAAAGGCTTCAGAACGAGAGATTTTAAGTGGAAGGCTTATTGATAGACCACTTCGTCCACTATTCCCCAAAGGATTTCTAAATGAAGTACAGATAGTGGTTACTGTATTATCTGCTGATGATAATCCACCAGATATATTAGGTATTATAGGAGCATCTGTTTCTCTTTATATCTCTGATATCCCATTTACTACACCAATTGGGGCAGTTAGAATAGGAAGGATTAATCAAGAGTTTGTTATCAATCCTACTTGTCAAGAAAGAGAAGAAAGTGACTTAGATGTGGTTATAGCAGGAACTAAAGATACAATTATGATGATAGAAGCATCAGCTAACCAGGTTGAAGAAAAAGTTATTTTAGATGCAATCGACTTTGCTCAACCAACTATTCATCAAATTATTGAGTTACAAGAAGAGTTAAAGCAGAAAACAGGAAAAGAAAAAATGGAATTCCCTATACTAACAATTGATGAGGAATTTGACAAACAAGTACGAGAATTTGCAACAGAATTAATTAAAAAAGCAGTGTCTATTCCAGAAAAACTTTTAAGGAATGAAAAGATTAACCAGACTGCCACAGATACAATTGCTCACTTTAAATCAACCTTTCCAGATCAGGAAGCACAAATTCGGCTGGTATTAGAAAAAATCACCGCAGAGATTATTCGAGAGGATATATTAAAAAATGGTAAAAGACCTGACGGCAGAGACCTTACTTCGATAAGACCCATAGAATGCCAGGTAGGTATATTACCAAGAACACATGGCTCTGCACTATTTAGAAGAGGCCAAACACAAAGCTTAGTAGTTACTACTTTAGGTACGCCAGAAGATGAACAGATGTTAGATAATATTGAAGGGAAGAAATTTAAGCAGTTTCTACTGCATTACAATTTTCCACCTTTTAGTGTAGGAGAAATCAAGTCAATGCGAGGACCTGGTAGAAGAGAGGTTGGACATGGTGCTTTAGCTGAACGCTCACTTGCAGCTGTTATCCCTCCAAAGGAAAAATTCCCCTATACCATCAGGGTAGTATCTGATATTTTGGAATCAAATGGGTCCACTTCTATGGCTTCTGTATGCGGCGGGTCTCTATCATTAATGGATGCAGGTGTGCCAATAAGTAATCAGGTTGCAGGAATAAGTATTGGTTTAGTAAAAGAAAATAACGATTTTGTACTTATGACTGATATTACAGGATTAGAAGATGGTTATGGTGATATGGATTTTAAGGTTGCGGGAACTAAAGAAGGTATTACCGCTATTCAATTAGATATTAAAATTCCGGGACTAACTAAAGAAATAATAGAAGCCTCTTTAGAACAGGCTAAACAAGCAAGATTGTTTATATTATCAGAGATGGAAAAGACCATTTCTCAACCAAAGAAAGATATCTCTGATTATGCTCCTAAGATTATTACCACCACTATTCCAATTGAAAAGATTAGAGATGTTATTGGCCCTGGCGGAAAGGTAATTAGAAACATCACTACTACTACCGGGGCTAAAATTAATATCAATGATGATGGGATAGTTAGTATTTCCGCTCCAGATAAAAATGCAGGATTACAGGCATTAGGAATGATTGAGTATTTAACTGAAGAGGCTGAGGTAGGTAAAAATTACAAAGGAAAGGTTATGAGGGTGACAAACTTTGGGGCTTTTGTAGAAATACTCCCGGGTAAAGAAGGATTACTTCATATATCTCAATTGGCAAATTATCATGTAAAAAGGGTAGAGGATGTAGTCAATGAAGGTGATGAAGTGATGGTTAAGGTGATTGGAATTGACGAGCATGATAGAATAAGTTTAAGTAGAAAAGAAGTTCTTAAGGAACAAAAAATAAAATAAGTACTTATACTGTACACTGCTATTAACTGAGCTATTTAGGGACGGTTTATTTTCATTTTCATCGTTTTCACAGTGATTTCTTTTGGAAATTAGAAATTGGAAATTAGAAATTAGGTCTTCACTTCTTTCCCCAATTTCTAATTTCATATCCATTTTTTAACCGCAAGCTTTCAC
>JBFMDD010000139.1:0-4633 GCA_040754115.1 bacterium | reverse complement strand
AAAAAAAGATAAAATTGAATTCCAAAAAAATTAACACTAAATCAACCAAAATGAAGAATTTTGGGGGAAAGGGGGAAGTTTTATTATTTGAATCCCACTTAATCCTCTATTCTTCGTCGGAAGATAACTTGGGGAATTTCTGGTTTCTTTTCTTATTTCTTGACAAATGCGTGTAAGTTATGGTATTATTTAAGTATGCTTAAAAGTATGACAGGATATGGTAGCGGAAGTAATGAATACTTCGTCGTAGAAATTCAAGCGGTAAATCACAAGTTTTGTGATATAAAGGTTTCCTTGCCATTTTTTATGATTTTTCTTGAAAATAAAATCAAGGAATATGTAATGGAAAAGGTATCACGAGGAAAACTCTATATCCCTATTAACCCTAAGAACCAAAATGTATCTTTTAATAAATTTCAAATAGATAAGGAATTAGCAAAAACATACATGGAGGCTTTTCTTGAATTAGGTAAATTTTTACGATTAAAAAATGACCTTAAATTAAGTCATATAATTGGAATAAATGGTATTATAAGTAAGAATTCTGTGATTGAACAAAAGGATAAATTATGGGAGTGGTTAAAAACACCACTAAATAAAGCATTAGATGAATTAATATCTACAAGGGTAATTGAAGGCAGAAAAATAGAAGCTGAATTTAAAACAAGACTTAAAACCCTAAAAGAATTAACCGCAGAGATTGAAAAGCAGATACCACAAGTAATTTTAGAATATAAAGAAAAATTACAAAATAGATTGGATACATTAGGAGTAGATAAAGAGGTTTTTGATGAAACCCGTCTTTATCAAGAAATAGCAATATTTGTAGATAAATCTGATATTAGTGAGGAATTATTACGATTGAGAAGCCATATTCAACAATTTGAAGATACCTTAGATTTAGATAAACCTGTAGGGCGACAATTAGATTTTTTGGCACAAGAATTACATCGAGAGATAAATACCATTGGTGCTAAAACAGGTGATATAAAAATCATACAATTAGTCCTGAATGCAAAAAGTGAATTAGAAAAGATTCGTGAACAAATACAAAATGTAGAATAGGAGAGAAAAATTCAGCCACAATGTACACAAATGGAAAAAGTCATAACGCACCCCATAAAGAGGGTTTGATATTTGGTAACTGTTCAGGGTTGAGGATGTGCTCCTGAGTTGATTTGCTTATCTGTTTGTCAGGATTTGATATTTTTAAAGCATTTAATCTTTATCGCTTAGTAACCCCTTGAACCCTGAAACTGGAACCTTGAATCCTGAACATGGAACCTTGAACCTGATAAACTGCAAAATTCTTAGCTACCTGAACGGTTACAATTAACAATTATCAATTTTAATGTTTGAATTTGACAAATAATTGTGAATTGTTAATTAAGAAGGTAAAATGAGTAATTGTGGGCAACGATACGTTATCCATGCTGGTGGTGAAGGGAAAATTAGCTGGTCAAGAAGACCAATAAAATTAACGCTCAAATTTATTCGAGAGCCTTCATGATATTTTTCGAGCTCTACTTCTATCTTTGAAGTCAAAGATTTTTAGATAAAGGTGAAACAATGATGGTGTTATGATGAAGAAAGTACGAATTATATCACAGGTTCTTTTTTACCTACTCTTTTTATTTCTTTTAATAAACACTACCTATCCACTTAATATCAAAGGTGTAGATTTCTTTCTTACCTTAAGTCCATTATTAGGATTGACTACTTCTATAGCTTGTAGTAAGTTTTTATTAGTAGAATTTTTGCCTGCTTTAGTAATAGTTATCCTGACAATTATTTTAGGAAGGGTGTTTTGTGGTTGGGTCTGTCCTTTAGGAACAACTCTTGAGCTTACAGATAAGCTGTTTAAAAAAAGGAAGAATAAAAACAAAGCCAAAATCTCATGTCTAAAATATTACCTTTTTATATTAGTTTTAATCATAAGTTTATTTGGAATAAACATTACAGGTTGGCTAGACCCATTAAGTTTAATCACTCGGACTTACTCCCTGGTCATACTTCCTTATTTAAGCTTTTTAATCAGAATGATGTTTGATTCTATTTATTATCTCCTTCCCTTTTTAAGACTATGTTCAGAACCAATCTATGATTTCTTTAAAGAATATCTAATTGGCTATGAGCAATCAATCTTTACAGGGCATATTTTGATAGCCATAATCTTTGTCATAATAGTTTTATTGAGTATTTTATCTCGAAGGTATTGGTGTCAAAATCTATGCCCATTAGGGGCAGTTTTGAGTCTTTTATCTTTTAAGACACTTCTTAAAAAGGAAGTTAATTCCTCATGTGTAGAATGTGATATATGTTCACAATCTTGTAAGATGAATGCTGTTGGTGGAATGGGTAAGCCTACCTTTAATGGAGAATGTATTCGATGTTTTAGTTGTCAGAATGTTTGTCAATCAAACGCAGTTACATTTAAATTTAAGATTTCTAATGGTGCTAATGTTACTTCTACTAATCTTTCACGAAGGGGATTTTTAGTTACCCTTGCTGGCAGTTTAACCTTAACTCCTATGTTAAAACTTAAAGTCCGTAAGGATAATCCTACGCTTATCCGTCCACCTGGGGCATTAGTCGAAGAGGAATTTTTATCAAGATGTTTGCGATGTGGTAACTGCATGAAAGTCTGTCCAACTAATGGGCTTCAACCTACTTTGTTAGATGCAGGATTAGATGGAATATGGACACCTAAATTGGTCTCACGAATTGGTTATTGTGAGTATAATTGTATTTTATGCAGTCAGGTTTGTCCATCAGGAGCAATAAAAAAGATTACTTTAGAAGAGAAGAAAAAGATTGTTATTGGAGTTGCAGTTATCGATAAGGATGTATGCTTACCTTATGCAAAAAACAAAGAGTGCTTAGTCTGTGAAGAGATGTGTCCTACACCTACCAAGGCAATCAAATTTGAAAAGATAAAGGAAGGTAAAAAAGTCATTCGAAGACCGATTGTTTTAGAAAAAGAATGTATTGGATGCGGAATTTGTGAGTACAAATGCCCTTTGGAAGGGAAATCTGGAATTGTGATAATTAAAAAATAAAGACATTTTGGTCCCACTTACACACAAATAGAGATATCAAAAACTTGAAAATCTTTACCTTACCATATAACCTAACTAATTGTTTTACAAGTAGTTAAAAGGGAGGTGGTAAAGAATGAGAAAAATTTTTTAACTTTTTCTTGACAAATAGAAGATATTATGGTATTTTGAAATTCAAGAGGGGAATGGAGGAATGTATGACTTAAAAAAACCACACCTGATATAAGAAAAGAAATGTGGTTTTTTTTATTATAGAGGGATTAATTTCCCTTAAAATTCCTATGTAATCCCAGAGATTTTTGCTAAGTCAAAATCTCTGGTACAAAGTAATAGAGTAAATCTTGATGAAAAAGGGGGTGATGAGTAGGTAAGGTATCAATACTCTTTTTAAATAAAAAAATAAAAAGTAAAAGGAGGTGAAATAAGGTATACTAAACTCTTTCTTTTTAGTATACCGAAAATAATGAAAAGAAGATTACTAAGTTTGATAGGAGCGGTAGTTATTCTATCGGGATTGGCTGTTTCAGATGCCTGGAGCCAGGTGAAGAGTATATTTTATGAAGGGATGGTGTGTAAAGTTGATGAGGGAGCTGTATTAATGGATACTGCTATCTTTGTGGGCAATCCATATACAGTACCAGTTCCTGTCATGATTGAGGTTTGGGACAAGAATGGAAAATTTGTATGCAGAAAAAAACTAATGGACGGGGCAGAGGAAAGACTAAAGATACCACCTATGGGATACAATTGGATTACCTTAGGCATGTTAGTGCCACCATCACCAAACTATCCATATTCAAAATATTCCTTTAGGATAATATGGAAGGGTGTACCTGCACTTGCAGTCGAAGTTAAAGAGGTGATTTATTATGGAGCAGTTAATCCCATGTTGATACTGGATTCATCTGTTGCACCTAAAATTATTAGCAAATGGAGTGAAGCTGCATTAGGTGGAGAGATGGCAACTTGTGTTTTTGGTACAGGAACCCGAAGTATCTTTTACTTAGGAATGCTGGGTAAATCAAATATTCCAGAGTATACCACGCAGATGGATACGGGTATCTTTGTGGGCAATCCCAATAGAGGCACACTTACTGTCAGGATTCAAGTCTTTACCAAAGATGGAGAAAAAGTGTACGATGGACCGCTAATGGACGGTATGGAAACAAGAACATATATACCGCCGATGGGATACAATTGGATTACCTTAGGGATGATAGCGCCAGGTGATAAATATTCAAAATATACATACAGGATTTTATGGCGAGAAACAAATCTCAAACCACCTGCGGTAGAAGTAAAAGAAGTTATTTACACAAAACCAGTTCCGTTAGATATGATGATAAAACCAGATGTAGGAGATTATATTAGGGAATGGAGTGAAGCCGCATTAGGAGGAGTAAAGGCCACCTGTGCCACCTATCCCTATTAGTAGGTAGTAGGAAGAAATAAGGTAACCGTTCAGGTAGCTAAGAATTTTGCAGTTTATCAGGTTCAAGGTTCCAGGTTCAGGGTTCAAGGTTACTAAGCGATAAAGATTAAATATCAAATCCTGACAAACAGCTAAGCAAATC
>JBFMDD010000138.1:0-5273 GCA_040754115.1 bacterium | reverse complement strand
AACATACTTTTCTCTCAAAAAGAGGAACTTACTTTTGCAAAGACTATAATGTGGGAACGACCAGAACAACTGTCAAATCCCTCTACATAAAAATAAATTTCCCCTTTTCCCTTCATTACACCTGAACGGTTACAAATTAAGAGAATACTTACTTATATTAAATAGTACTTATAAGCAAAAGTAGTCATGCTTTCACAAAGGAGGAAGTAATTCGTTGTTTGATTTTCGTTGTTCGTTTTTTCAATAACTACAAATAACAAACTACGGTCTTTCTCGTCTATTCCTTTCAAAAACATGAACATGTTTGTTTGATAACCACTATAAACTGGGAGTTATTTATAATGCCAGAATCTAAAGAAAGATTTGATTCAGATATACCAGAAAATTTATCTTTTGAGGATGAAACAGAGGAGATATTAGGTGATTTAGGAATAGTAGTAGAAAATGCTAAAAAAACTTCTGATGAAGAAATTCCAACACCGGAAGAACAAACCGCACCTGAAGAAGAAATACCTCTCCCAGTTGAAGAAGAAGAGGAGGAAACACCTGTTGTTGAGGAAGAGGTAGCAGAGGTAAAGGAAGAAGAGATAGCTGAAATGCCGGTAGTAGAAGAGGAAGTCAAGGAAGAAATTTTACCACCAGAAGAACCAACCGCACCTGAAGAAGAAATACCTGTACCAGTTGAAGAAGAAGAGGAGGAAGCACCTGTTGTTGAGGAGGAAGAGGTAGTAGAGGTAAAGGAAGAAGAACATGAAGTAGAGGATTTTGAAACAATTGTAACAGAAGAGTCTTATGAAAGAGTTAAGGAAGAAGAAGAGGAAAAAGAAATACAACCCACTCCAGTTCTAAAGGCTCCAGAGCACAAAAAGGAAAAAATCCCTATAACGCCATTTTTAAAAAGAGGATTAAAAATTCTATTATTGGGTATTGGAATAACAGGGATTCTATCATTGAGTTATCCTACTTACTTATTTTTCTACAAGCCTCATAAACATTTTAAAGCAGGACTAAATTATATTCAAAAAGGAGAATTTAAAAAGGCAGAAGATGAATTTAAAGAAGGATTAGATTCTGCTCGAGGTAAAATTGTTATGTGTAATGCTTATAATAGCTTTGGGTTGGCTTATTTGAAGGCAAAGGAGTACGAAAAGGCAGAAGAAAAGTTCAAAGAAGCACTCAAAATAGCCCCAACTAATCTTACTTCTAAAAACAATCTTGTCAAACTTCATATTAAGAAAGGCGAGTTGAAAAAGAGTGAACGAATGTGTAAAGAAATCTTAAATGCACATCCTACAAATATACCTGCTTATATTAACTTATCAAGAGTACTACTTATGACTTCGCGGACAAATGGGGCAATTAGATGCCTAAAATATGCCCTATCGATAAATAAAAAGGACATAGAATTACTATCACTTTATCAACATGCATTAGCCAAATCTGGCAAATATCGAGATTCATTAAGTATTCATCGCTACCTATATCACCTTACAAAAGGTAAATATTTATATTATCCTGATGATTTGACTGATATTGGGCATATTTACTTAAAAAAAGGGGACTTAGCAACCTCATCAGATATTCTTCACCGCATATTAAAGCATTATCCAGAGCATGGGAGGGCAAGATTCTTTTTGTCTCAAGTTTTATTTAAAGAACACAAAGTAGATGAGGCGATAAAAGAGCTTGAGAAAACAACTAAATATAATCCTAATTATGGTGATGCATTTACACTTTTAGGTAAGATTTATTATGATAAAAAAATGTATGATAAAGCACTACTTAGATTTCACAAGGCAATTACAATTAACCCAAAAAATGGTGCAGCGTTTGAAGGAATGGGTAATGTGTATTATTATGATTTAAATGTTTATAACGAAGCCGCTGCCTCGTATATGAAAGCATTAGAACATGGTGTAACTTCGCCTCAAATAAAATATAATTTAGGGGTTAGTTTATACAAAACAGGCGACTTTAATAAGTCCCGTGAACTTTGGGAAAACCTATTAGCCTCAGAAGAAAAAGACACTACTATTAATTTTAATTTAGCTAATACACAGGTGCAATTACATAACTTAGAGCAGGCAACAAAAGAATATGAAAATTTGATAAATTTCTATAAAGAGAAGATAAAGGCAGGTCCTACACCGAAAGAAAAGAAAGAGATTTATCAAGAATTAAGTCTAATTTATAATAATTTAGGAGTGATAACAGAACTACAAGGAGGAGATAAAGCGGCATTGTCTTCTTATTGGCAGGCATTAGAATTTGCATCATTAGCAGATGGAGAAAATGCAACTGCATACAATAATCTTAATAGAATTTTTAACTTAGAAAAATGGGAATCTATCGATGAGGGATTAAATGATGTGAAAAAGGTATATAAAATAGAAGAAAAGCCTAAATATCATGAATAATAAAAAAGCTATTGCCTTAATATCAGGGGGATTAGATAGTATATTAGCGGCTAAAATAGTCAATCTCCAGAATATAGAGGTATTAGGATTACACTTAACAACACCACTTTGGAATCAACAAGAAGCTATTCGTAATGCAAAAGAATTAAATATACCATTAGAGATAGTTGATATTTCAAAGTCTTTTTTAAAAATTTTAGGAAGTTCTCACCAACAATGGTGCATAATGTGTCGTATTCTGATGTTAAAAGAGGCAAAAAAATATTTGGAAAAGGAACATGCCTCTTTTATCATCACTGGTGAGGTAGTAGGTCAAAATCCTAAATCGCAAAGTCGAAAGATATTAAATTTAACTGCCCAAAAGGCTAATGTAGAAGGCATAATCTTAAGACCATTATCAGGACATTTATTTCCCATAACTATTCCAGAAGAAAAAGGATGGATAAGACGAGAAAAGCTATTAGGTATTCACGGAGCAAAAAGAACTCCACAACTTGAATTAGCTACTTGTCTTGGATTAAGTAAAGAACTTACTTCTACAAAAGGGTGTTTATTAACTAATAATACTTATTTACGACGACTTAAAGATTTGCTTAAATATGGTCATCCACAAGTTAATGATTTAGAATTACTAAAGTTAGGTAGACATCTTAGACTCTCTAATACTACAAAAATTATCATTGCCAGAAGCCAACTTGAAGAAACAAGAATGTCTAAATTAATAACTAAAAATGATCTGGTGCTTAAAATAGAAAATTGTCCTTTTACTATTATGCAGGGTGAATCCATCAATGAAGAAAATATTATAAAAGCAGCTACTTTATATGTTAAATATAGCAAAGTTAAATATTTACCTTCTGTTACAGTAAAATATAGGTATTTAGGCAATGATAGTAAAGAATATTCTGTTGTTATCCCTACACTTACAGGAGAGAAGTAGAGAGTGATATGAACAAATGGGTTGAGATTAATCTTGCAAATATAACACATAATATTGGACAGATCCATAGGTTAGTAGGGGAGAATGTAGAAATTATGCCTATAGTCAAGGCTAATGCTTATGGGCATGGTGCAGTTGAAGTTGCAAAAACCGCTATAAATGCAGGAGCTAATAAATTAGGAGTAACATCATTATCAGAAGGAATAGAACTTCGGTCTGCAGGAATATATACACCTATATTAATTCTGTCTCCACTTGATATAGACCAAACTAAAAAAGCTATAGATAATCAGCTAACATTAGCTATTTCAAGCATAGCGGATATTAAAGAGTTAATCAATCTCAACCAACCCATAAAAATTCATCTTAAAATAGATACAGGAATGGGGCGACTTGGTATTCAATGTGGCGAGATAAGTAAGTTGATTGATATACTGCGTTCAAAACCAGCTAATTTAGAAATAGAAGGTATTTTATCCCATTTTGCTCAAGCTGATTGTGATGATAACTCATATACATACCAACAATTTAATAAATTTCAAGATGTAATAAATCACCTATCACAGGCAGGAATAAATATCCCAATAAAACATATTTCAAATAGTGCAGGAATACTAAAATTTAAAGAGATGCACTTAAATCTGGTAAGACCTGGAATTATGATTTATGGTCTTTACCCAGCACCTAATATTCCAAAAACAGTTGCCCTTCGACCTGTAATGACATTTAAAGCGAAAATTGTACAATTGCGGAAAATCCCTCAGGGATACAGAATATCTTATGGCTCTACTTATATCACTGATAAAGAAACACTCATTGCTACCATACCAGTAGGCTATGCAGATGGGTATAATCGGCTTTTATCTAATAAGGCACAGGTAACAATCAAAGGATTTAGAGCTCCTATAGTTGGACGAGTAACAATGGATTTTTGTATGCTAAATGTAAATGATATTCCAGAAGTAGCAATAGGAGATGAAGTAATACTATTTGGCGAATGTCCATCTGTAGATGAATTAGCACAAATTTGTAATACCATCAACTATGAAGTTGTATGTGGAATAAACCAGCGCGTACCACGAGTGTATATTGAAAAGTAACTAACAAATTTCGACCTGTATGGTTAAGTTCACTAATGAAAATGAAACTTTCATCTCACACTACAAGAAAAATAGAAACTGATAGAAATATAATGGAAATTTATAGAAATTGATTGAAATTGGTAGTAAAAAACAATGAATTTCCATAAATTTTTGCTTCGCAACATTCTTCGAATTCAATTTTACATTATTATTAGATATTTTGTAATGACCTGAACGCTTACGAATTTTTGAAAAAGGGAAGTTGCGAAGCGTCACTCCTGAGCCTGTTAGAGCCTGCCCTGATGAAAATCAGGGAGCAGGCTTCGGCTATCAGCGGAGGGGCACCTGCTTGCAAATCGAAGCTAAAGCCAAAACTTGTAGTGAGCCTGTCGAACCTATACCTCTGCCGATAGAGACACTTCGCTCATCCACATCCCGTTAGGCAATATTCTGCGAATGTCGAATTGTAAATTGAGTAAGCGTTCAGGTGTAAGTAAGGGAAAATGGAAAAGTAAGGAAAAAGGGGAAAAATATTAAAGAATTTCATTTCAAACTCCTGAACATCTCAGCTAAATTCAACTTAAGCTACGCAATTACACAGAGTAGAGAATTTATTCTCTTATATCTGCAAGAGAGATTAAAATCTCTACTCATAACGAACAACTTTCAAATTCCATACATTAAAATTAAAATAAATTTCCCTTTTCCCCATATTTCCCATTTTCCCTTCATTACACCCTGAACGGTTACTAAATTGAAGATTGGAAATTGGAGATTTTAAAATGGAAGAATTACGGCAAAAGGGTGGATAATTAAATTTGTAATTTAATATTT
>JBFMDD010000137.1:0-6130 GCA_040754115.1 bacterium | reverse complement strand
GAACATACTGATTACTGTTCACTGAACATACTGATCACTGAAAATTAAAATTTGAAATGAAATTCTTTAATATTTTTCCCCTTTTTCCCTACTTTTCCATTTTCCCTTACTTACACCTGAACGCTTACCATATGTGTTAGTTTTCTCGGAGCTTCTTTAAGCTACTTGAAGCAACGAGGTTTCTACATTATGAGGAACATCAATGATTACAAACCATTCTGCTGGATAAAGGTAGTCTTCACCGCTCTCATCCACAATACGGATGTCTCCATCTTGAGCAGCATCTTCATCACACAAGACTTGGTAAATCTTGTGTAGCTCAAGAGAAGCTGGATACTTGCTGTTGTTGAGACAGACAGCAAACTTTGTTTTATGATCATTTGTACTTTTCATGATTCTAATCCAAGTAATGTTTCCGCTTAATTTCCTTTTTACCTATGCTGTGAGCCTCATACCAATGAAGCTCTGCTTTACGAACTCGTCCACTGCTCAACTGAATTAACGCAATCCCCTTCATCTTACGCCATCGTCCTTGACCGTAAAGTTTGCGTAGTCGAGCAATCTCGCGTATACCTTTTTCTACTGCGATTGTTTCAATTTGAGTGATCTTTCCAATTATCTTAAATCTCATCAAATTTCATTAGTTTCAAACACAGTGCTTAATTGAATATTTATCACCTTATTTAAATATTAGCTTGATTTTTAGCTGCCTTAATTGTATTTACCAAAAGCATAGTAATAGTCATTGGTCCTACTCCACCTGGTACAGGTGTAATCATTGCTGCTTTCTGTTTTACCTGCTCAAAATCTACATCCCCAACTAATCTAAATCCTTTTTCTGTAGTAGAATCCTCTATGCGATTTACGCCAACATCAATTACTACTACTCCTTCTTTTACCATATCTGCTTTAATAAATTCTGGTTTGCCAATAGCTGCTACTAGTACATCCGCCCTCTGACATACCTGTGCTAAGTCTTTGGTGCGTGAATGGCAAATAGTTACCGTAGCATTATTAGCGAGAAGCAGCATAGCCACAGGTTTGCCAACGATATTACTTCTTCCCACTACCACTGCCTCTGCACCACTTAAATTCACTCCACTCCTAACTAATAATTCTATAACTCCGTGAGGAGTACAGGGTAAAAATAATCCTTGTTTGACCATCTCATTAAAATCCTTCACAGTAAAGAATTTCCCAACACTTACAGGATGAAATCCATCTACATCCTTATCTGGTGAGATAGCATTTAGTACCTTAACTTCGTCAATATGTCTTGGAAGTGGCAATTGTACTAAAATACCATTTATCTTGGTATCGTTGTTAAGTGTAGCAATCAATTTTAGTAGCTCATCCTCTGATATATTTGCTGGTAGTGTATGTTGGTCAGAGTAAATTCCTGCCTTTTCACAAGCCTTACCTTTGTTGCGAACATAGACTTGTGATGCAGGGTCTTCTCCTACGAGGATAGTAGCTAATCCAGGTGTAATTCCTTTTGTTTTTAGTTTTTCTACCTCTTTAGCTACCTCTTCTCTTATTTGGTTTGCAATTGCATTTCCATCTATTATCTTAGCTGGCATAAGTTTATTTTCCTCCTTTAGTTTGAATTTCTATAACATAACCGTTCAGGCAGCTAAGAATTTTGCAGTTTATCAGGTTCAAGGTTCCAGGTTCAGGGTTCAAGGTTACTAAGCGATAAAGATTATACTGGACACTGCCATTAACTGAGCTATTTAGGGACGGTTTATTTTCATCGTTTTCCTTGTGATTTCTTTTGGAAATTAGAAATTGGAAATTAGAAATTAGGTCTTCACTTCTTTCCTCAATTTCTAATTTCTAATTTCGAATTTCCAATTTCAACTCTCTTTTCTATCCGCAAGCTTTCAAACAAAAGTGAACCGTCCCTTCTTTTCTTACTTGTTCTCTTTGTCATATTTTATCCCTCCTTCCTACTTATGCAATTTAAATCTGCCTATCCAATATTTCACCTACAGCTTCAAAAACCTTATTTTCATTTGGTAATTCAAATATTGCTCTACATTTTACATCATATTCTAAAATCTGATTATCTTCAGGGATAGTTCCGACTATATCAAGTTGTTGATTTTTAATCTCCGAGAGTAAATCTTCATCCAAACCATTTTTAACCCGATTAACGATTAAAAATACCTTTTCAATAGCTAAATTTAATTCATTAATTAGTTCTTTAATTCTACCTGCGGTTCTGATACCTCTAATAGTTGCATCAGAAACGATAAAGAAAACATCTACATCTTTAGTCGTACCTCTTGATAAATGCTCCATCCCCGCCCCATTATCCATAACAATGTAGTCATAATTTGAGGCAATAATATCCATGTATTTGCGTAGGACAGTATTAGCATAGCAATAGCATTTTGGTCCTTCGGTGCGTCCCATAACTAATAGGTCATAACCTTTTTCTTCTACTAATGCCTCCTGAATTTTATATTCTAAGTAATTTTCTTTAAATACACCCAGTGGCAAATTCTTTATCTCATTAAGCACTTCTTCTCGTAATGAACCAATAGTTTTATCAACCTGTACGCCTAATATTTCATTCAAATTAGAATTAGCATCTGCATCAACTGCTAAAATAGGAGTTTTACCTTTTTCAAGTAAATATCTTATAATCAATCCTGCAATAGTTGTCTTGCCAACTCCACCCTTGCCACCAACTCCAATTGTAAAAGCCATTTTTAAATACCTTAAGGTCTCACCACCTTTTAATTAATAATTCACAATTAACAATTATTTGTTAAATTCAAACTTAAAATTGTATTATTTAGGGGCTAATCCTAAATAGTGAGTAAAAGGATACCATTGATAGGCAAAAAAGTCAAGTAAAAACTTTACCACAAATTAACTTTACCACGAATTAACCGAATTTTACGAATGAATACTAAATGTAACCGTTCAGGTAGTCTGGTGTCTGGGTGTATAGTACCGTGTTGGATAAATTATGCAACAATATTTTCCCCGAACAAGTTCGGGCTTCCATACCTATTCTGTGTTGGATGCCTCAACTTGTTGAGGATTCTCTTGCAAAACTTCTTCAACAGAGTACTAGTGTCGGGTTGAAAAAATTCTGCACTATTTTCAGAGATTATCACCCTAATCAGATATAGGTGGTGGGTAATAGGTAATATCCCCACTACCTACTACCAATAACCCATAACCCATCACCTAAAACCTACTACCCATAACCCATAACCTAAAACCTATTTCGAGCTCTATAACACGATACTGGTGCAAAACTTAGTCAACACGACACTATGTATCTGGGTTACATAGACTACCAGACACTTAGACACCCTTTTATTCGTTTAATTCGTGCAATTCGTGGTATAGTTTAATAACTCTTCTATTTTAGCATGTAAGTTTTTAAATTCAAATGGCTTAGGCATAAGTGCATCGGCATCTAAATCTCTGACCGCAGGCTCATCAGCAGCTATACTTAAAATCAGGATAGGGATTTTGCTATAATCTTTTCTTATTTGATGAAATGTAGCCACTCCCTCTTCTAATAAAGGAAGTTTCATATCAAGGATAATAAGGTCATACTTGTGCTGTGCTAATATATCTAATGCCTCTTCTTTTTTAGATACATTGTGTATGAGATAATATCTTTCAAAGTTATATTTTATAACTCTAACTATCTCTGGCTCATCTTCGATAAGTAAAATTTTCTTTTTATCCATAGTTTATCTCCTACCTCCCTATGGGTAATGTGAAAATAAAGGAGCTTCCTTTTCCTACATCACTTTCTACCCAAATTTTACCGGCATGGGTTTCGATTATATGTTTTACCAGGCTTAAGCCTAAACCAATACCTTTTACCTTTTTAATCATCGGGTCTTCTATTTGATAAAAGGGGGTAAAAATGTGAGATAATTTATCTTTTGCAATTCCTGGTCCACTATCAGTTACACAGACTTTAATTTCATCTCCACTTTTTAATACTTCTACCTTGACCTTTTCCCCGGTTGGTATAAATTTAATAGCATTTTCTATAAGATGTTCAATAGCGGTTTTAATCTTTTTGTAGTCTGCCCAGATATTTGGTAAATTCTCCTGGATATTAATATTTACTTCTATTTCCTTTTCAAAAGCCATCTTTTCTAACATAGTCTCTTTAGTTGTTTTTGAGGTATCAATCAGCTCTGAAATTAATTGAGATAGATTGATTTCCTTCCTTCTTAAAGGAATTCGTTTAACATCCATTTCAGTAAACATAAGTATTTGATTAATTTGTCTACTTAATGCATCACTTTCTGTATTAATTACTTCTAAAAATTCCTTTGCCTCTTTAGGGTCACACACGCCATCTAATAATGTTTCTGTGTATGCCTTGATAGATGAAAGTGGTGTTCTTAACTCATGTGTGACTAATGACAAGAAATTAGCTCTACTGCGTTCAAGCAATTCTTCATGAGTTATATCTCTGGATACAATTATTACACCCACTACTCTGTCAAAAGCATCTTTTAAAGATACCATCTTTAATGTTAAGAATTCCTTTTTATTATCAACAGGATTGATTATCTCTATTTCTTCTGATGTAAGTTGATTTTCTTTAATTGCCTTTTGAAGTAGAATTGGGAATGTATCATCATGGATAAAGTTAAGTATTGACTTATTTTTCATCTCCTCTTCAGTATATCCTAACATCTTTTGGGATGCTAAATTAGCCATTTGGACTTTTAAGTCAACATCTGTTACAATCAAACCATCTGCCATATTGGTTAAAATAGAGTCAAGAAAATTCCTATTATATTTCTCTCGGTATTTACTTTTATTTATCTCAATAGTCTTTTCTTTAATTATATTGCTTAAATGTCCACTGATAAAGGAAGCTACATAGAAGAAAAAGATATTCAGCCCTAATAACCAAAATGTATAAAAATTGCTATCATAAGGACAACCTATAATAGGTAATAAATGGTAATGATGAATAATCCCTAAATGTTCTAAAAGGATGATGGAGATGTAAGAAAGAGAGATTAAAGTAGTGAGTACCATAGCGGTCATTAATCCTAAGACAATTCCAGCCCCAAGTATGATAAAAATAAAAACAGGAGTAATGAAACTCTCTATACCCCCTGTCAGATAAACAGCTCCTAATGTAAGAAAGGAATCAAATATCCTTGGGAAATAAAGAAGAGGAACTAAGACCTTTTCTATTTTTGCTAAAAGTAAACAAATAATACCTCCTATATAAGATATCCCCATTAGAATAATTAGTAGATTTAGAGGGAATTCAGTCCAAACAAAGGAGAGCATAATTGCAAAAGTTAATGCCAAGGTAGTAATAATCAACCGATGTCTATTATATGCAGTAATAGTTTTTATAATTTTAGTCTTATCTAATTCCACTTTTTTATCCTCGTCCATTTCTTATCTTCATCTGGCTACTTTCTCATTAACTTTATTCCTCAAATTCCAACCACCCCAGATGCTATTAGTAGTTGATATATTTTTATCATAAATTTCCTCTCCTGTCAAGAAAAACTTTACCACGAATTAAACGAATTATACGAATGGACACTAATTATTAGGTAACACTTTAGCTATCTGAAGTGGAATTCTGGTAATCGGTATTGGTGCTTAAGAACAAAACTGATCTGCTTTGTTAATCATTGAATTTAACATTCGTCCTACGCAAGCATATCGCTTCAGCCAATCTTTGACTTGCTCCATTGATAAATAATTACAATCATTAGCTGTTTCAATCCAATGTTGTGTTTCTTGCTGTTCTCCATCAGCGTCTGTCAGCTTACTGACAAAATGTTTTTCATACCGATGTTTTGCCCAAGCCTCTGCAATTTGAGCACCGACAGATCGCGATGAAGGTCTAATTTGATCTGTAAGTGAATACATTTCTTCATTGGGGAAACTCTTGGAGACCTCATAAGTAACCGTTCAGGTAGTGTAAGAAAAGATATGGAGATTATGGGGATAAGGGAGATATTAATAATGGAATATTGGAATATTGATGGATACCATTACCCCATCATTCCACCATTCCATTATTCCATCATTTTATCATCTCCCTATCTTCCTTATCCCCTTTCTGGTATAATATATTTATTAGATATTAGTAAATATAAAA
>JBFMDD010000136.1:0-2731 GCA_040754115.1 bacterium | reverse complement strand
GAGAAGATAAGAAATTGAGAAATCAAGATTTAAAAATCTCATCTTCTCATCTTCTCATCTTCTCATCTTCTCATCTTCTCATCTTCTCATCTTCTAATCTTCTTATTTTCTTAAATTCTGTGTTCTCTGTGGTTAGATTTAACAAGTAATGTGACAAAGCACTCCCCATTATTCTAATAATTAGTGTCCATTCGTATAATTCGTTTAATTCGTGGTAAAGTTTTTCTTGACAAATTCATTTTTAGAGTTGTATAATCTGAGTATAATAAAATGAACTATGAAAATCAGAGTAGTATTTTAGATAAAATTAAGAATCCCAACATTCATCAATTCCTCATATCAATAGATGATAAAATCAAATTTACTTCGTCACAAATAAGAGAAATAGTGCAGATATTTCTAGAATTAGAAGAGAAGTTTGATGATATTTTAAAAGATGAGGAACTAAATCATATTATCTCACATCCTAAGTTGACTAAAAAGAAAAAAGGTACAAAATATTACCAAAGGTTAAAGGCAATTCGATACCCTGAATTGACTCGATACCAACTTGAGTTTAAAAAAGAGATAAAGAAAATAACGCAAAAAATGAGAAACTTAAAGATTGAGACTTCCCCATATTTTGAGAACAATAATATCAAATTATGTATTAATGCAACCTCTAATGTTGAATTAGAAGAAACCCTTAAATACCTCCTAAAAATTACTCAAAATGGAAATTTCTCAAATATATTTAATCTGATTTATGGAAAGATATGAAATCTCGGGATGGTTCACTTTTGTTTGAAAGTTTGCTGGTATCTTAACAATTCTAATTCCTGAACTCCTGAGCCTGCCAGGAGCAGGTTCTGTCAGGAACAAGTTTTGGCGATTCGATTATAGGTTATCGGTTATCAGGTTATCGGGTAATCAAATAGGGTAGGATACCGATTACCCGATTACCGATTACTGATTACCAACCTTGCGATGCAGGTGTAATCTAATCATAGGAAATTGTCTGAAAATGAACTGTCCCGAAATCTGTAAAAGTACTTTTACTATCTTTTCCTACTCACTTTACCACTTTATTGGGCACAATTAGTTTAAAATTTAGTTGACAAAATTTAAAAAAAGGCATATAATTGTGTTTAACAGGAAGGTAAATTTTATGAGTTTGGAATCAATAAAGGAAGAAGTCTCTCTCCAAAAAGCTAACAGGCTCATCAACAGTGGCTCTGTAATCTTAGTAACCTCTATTTCTAAAGAAGGAAAGTCTAATATTATTACTCTTGCATGGCAAATGCCTGTTAGTCATAACCCTCCATTATGTGCAATAAGTATAGCCAAAACCCATTTTTCTCACCAACTAATAGAAACTACTAAGGAATTTACTATTAATGTTCCTGATGTATCTCTTTTAAAACAAGTTAAATTTTGCGGAAGTGTATTAGGTAGAAATACAGACAAATTTAAAGAAAGTGGACTTACCTCTATTCCTGCCCAAATAGTCAAACCACCATTGATTAAAGAAGCTATTGGACATTTAGAATGTGAAGTGTTAGAAATGTATTCTGCGGGTGACCATACTATCTTTATAGGTAAAATTGTCGCTGCCTATGCAAATAAAGACCGATTTGATGGCGAATGCTGGAAAATAGATAAAGAAGAAACAAATTTAATCTATCATTTCGGTGGAACTTTATTTGCTACTGTCAGCAAACTAATATAATTAGTAAACAGTAAACAGTAGTGTCGTGTTGAGGAAGTTTTGCACCAATATCCGTCTGGAATAACATAAAAAAAGGTTACTGGTTATGGTTAGGAAGCTGGTATGGAAGCCTGTCCTGGCGACAGGCCAGGGTTAGGGTAGGAGGTTGGTGAAAGGAAAAGCCCAACTTCTTAACCCCTAAACCAAACCAGCATCATAACCCTAACCCTTTTACCAAATGGGGGTGAATGGAAAATTAGCTGTTCAAGAAGACCAATAAAGTCAACACTCAAATATTCAAGGGAGGTGATAAGGAGTGGTTGAAGGTTATTCTTTTGGGCAGATAAAGATTGATGGTAAGGAGTATAAACATGATGTAATAGTGCATAAAAGAGTAGTAAAATCATGGTGGCGTGTAAGTGGACATGAAGTTGGACTGCGTGATATTGAAGACATAATAGAAGAAAAGCCACAAGTAGTTATCTTTGGCAAAGGTTCTTCAGGACTAATGCGAGTGACTAAAGAGGTAGAGGAGTTTTTAAAAGAAAGTGAAATACAAATAATCCAAGCTACTACCGACGAGGCAGTAATTAAATTTAATGAATTATCAAAAACCAAAGATGTACTTGGCGCCTTCCATCTCACATGCTAATGTTATACTCAACACCGTTACAAATTGCGATTTTAAAGACGGTTCACTTTAGCGTGAAATCCTGCGGTTAAAAAATGGATATGAATTAGAAATTAGAGATGGGGGAAAGAAGTGAAGACCTAATTTCCAATTTCTAATTTCCAAAAGAAATCACAGGAAAAACGATGAAAATGAGCCGTCCCTAAATAGCTCAGTTAATGGCAGTGTCCAGTATAAAATAGTCCCTCTTCAACTGAACTTTCGCCATTTTATGCTGCCATTGAGGCTACTTGAATTATGAATTTAAGAGGATTTGGAACCTCGTTATCCTTGCCAAGGTCAGCATATGTTAGCCGATATGGCAACTGAGGTGGAAGCAGCAAGATGTCTGATATATCAGACCGCCCGAATGA
>JBFMDD010000135.1:0-2381 GCA_040754115.1 bacterium | reverse complement strand
CCATCTTTAAATACTTCCTTATTTAACTCTGGTAAACGAAAGTATCCTTTTGATACGGCATCACTTTTTACAATAATCTCTCCCTTTTCTCCATTCAAGACTTCTTGATTTTGATCATTAACAATTTTTATGTTTACATTATTCATTGGTGGGCCAACCGATTCGATATTACTTTCTAAATCTCTACTTAAATTAATTGATATAGCGCCTGCTTCGGAACTTCCATAATGCTGGTTTATTACAATACCAAATTTATTCTTAAACTTCTTAGCTGTATCAAGAGATAAAGGAGCACCTGCTGATATACAGAGCTTGAGAGAACTTAAATCTAAAGTCTTTTCGGTATAGCTTTCTACTAAAAGTTCATACATATAAGGTACCCCAGGGAATATACTTATTGACTTAGTCTTAATTATTCTAATAATCTCATGTGGAACAAATCTATCCAAAAGGACAAGTGTAGCACCTGCTTTAATAGAGGCTAACATACAATGTCCCAATCCATAAGAATGAAATAGTGGTATCACACCCAAGATATTATCTTTATTTGTAATTCCTTCTGTACTTGAAACATTCTCTGCTTCGCTAACAAGATTCCTATGAGTGCGTATTATACTTTTGGGTTTGCCAGTTGAACCAGAGGTATAAAGATAAAGTGCTTCATCCTCAGGTTTAATATTTCTCTTTATATTCTGATAAGGTTTTCGATTTAATAGTTCTTCAAAAGACAATATGTTATCTCCATTCTCTATTCCACTTACAATAAAATTCCTAGGGTTACTTAATTTATCCACTTTATCTACAAACTCATTAGCTGTAATCAAAATTTTTATATCACAATGTTCAGAGATAAATTGCAATTCTTCTGGTTTATATCTTATGTCTAACGGTACAGCACTTGCCCCGATTCCAGCTATAGCAAAGAAGCTAATGATGAACTCAAGAGAATTATTGAATAATAGACCAATTCTATCTCCATAATTTACATTAAGTATACTCAAATTAGATGCAAAATCAGCAACTTTACTTTGTAATTCGGAATATATCAACCCGTCATCTTTGAATGATATAGCAATTTTATTTGGGTTGTTAGTAGTTGTTTCCTCCAACATTTTTCCTAATGTCATTTTTCTTCAACCTGTCTCCCAATAAAAACTTGACAATCTTTAATTAATAGGTATAATAAAGACAGAGGGTACAAATAGAACTCTCAGTTGGTCTACCTGTCTGTCGCCCTCTAAGGGTCGCGGGATGCCAGTCCAGAGCGACCCTTTTTCTACTAATAACCCCTGTAAGCTGGGTAAAATCTTACAGAATTTCTAATCACGCCAAAATTCTATTTCTTACAAGCTTCTTTTCCCTCAAGCCATTTTTCTGTGCCTATTTCTTTCCTCTTCAAAAGTTCCTGCTGTCGGGCAGAAACTGCTTTCTTTGCCTCTTCTTCACTTAGAGACGGGTCGTAGAAACCTGTAAATGTCTGGCATGGCAATTCATCACACAGTCCACAATGCTCCAACTGTTTCTTGTTAACACAGCAATCGTACAGTGGACAAACTTCAACCTTCATCTGAGTTGTCCAGAATGGCTTGCCATTCACATTACCACATCCTTGGCACTGCTGCTTTTCAAAGTATTCGCAGGTTCCATAATACAACCCACATATAGGTGCTAAATTTTTGTCTGGCATTTTTTGTCTCACCTCCTTTCATTGCATATTAGATAATATGATATTAATGCCTTAAATTCCTTCCATTTCTCTGTGAATGTTCTAATCTCCTCTTCGGTCATCAAATCCCTTGAATAGAAATTTGAAACTGCACGCCTTACTCCAAGATCTCCTACTGGTAACACTTCTTTATGGTCGGTGCATGTAACTATTACTAATTCTGCTGTCCACAAACCTACACCTTTAATCTGAGTTAACTTTTCAATCGCCTCAGGAACAGAAAGTCTTATTACTTCCTCTAAATCGAAGCCATCTTCCACAATGCTCCTTGAGAACTCATTAATATAGGTCGCCTTCTGCTTGCTTAAACCACATTCTTTTAGTTCTGTTAAAGAGGATTCTGCAAGAGACTCTGGAGAAGGGAATTCATAGAACACTTCTTTTTCAAGATTTATTTTTTCTCCAAATCTATGAATCAATCTTGAAGTTATATGCATACTTCCAGATAGGGATATCTGTTGTTGAATTATTGTCTTTACAACGCCCTCAAAAACTGTGGCATAATTCGCAGGCCTTAAACCATACAACCGTTCTTTTAACTTCTGAAGTTTTTTATCTTTCCCCATAAAACAATATAATTCTTCTAAGTCCATTTGTGAATTAAAAATCCATTCTATTTTCTCCTTTAGTCTTTTTACTTGAGTTTTACTTACTT
>JBFMDD010000134.1:0-2326 GCA_040754115.1 bacterium | reverse complement strand
ATTTATACCATAATTATCCATAATTGTCAATCAAAGAATTATTTTGAGTGATTTGAGACTTGAGATTTGAGACATGGAGTATCTGAAGCATCAAGAAATTGAACAAATTACTTCCGATAATATATCTATTGAAGAAGTTAGATTTTATTATTATTTGTTATCATTTGTTTTAGACCTATTAACTTAAAGATTTACTTTAGGCTTTTAATAGGTCTTTTTTTATATATTGGGAGGGGATTTAATGAGTTATCCTTTGGCTGATAAGGGATTTATTCAACGAAAAAGGGAATCTGTCTTTGCTATCATTGCTGATCCTAATATGAGTCCTACCCATTCACATATCTTTGAGAGACTGTTGATATTCGTTTCTCCATTCTCTTTTAAACTGGAAATCTCCGATGGAATAACTGTAAAAAAGGTAGAATTACCACAAGGTTCTCTGGTTACTTCTACTGAAAAGTTAGTAGAAGTGACACATTGCTGTAGAAATACCCTTTTTACTAAACTTAAAGATCTTCACAAATGGGAATATATTCTCTATGGTAGTTTTGATAGTAAATCTGGTACTATTAGGTACACAAGGAAGTCTAATCAATATCAGCAAGTTTATATCCAGATTAAGGATTATGAATATCATGTAGAAATTGGTAGCCCAAAATTTGGTTTACCAGAGGAAAATGGTAAACCAAAAAATGTGTTACCAGATATAGTTGGTAGCCCAAAATTTGGTTTACCACCTGATTTGGTAGAACAAGATTTGAAAGTTGGTAAAGTAAAAAATGGTTTACCAAATTTAGATAAGTCTAATGATAGTAATAAGTTAAGTGACGCTTTAAAACAACAACAACAATACTTGATAATGAACAACAACAAAGAAATGTTGTTGTTGGAATTCAAAAACTTTTTTATGAAAAATCTAAAACTAAAATACCTGAGAATGTTTGCTTGAATCTTTTAAGCAGATTTTTAATTGATAATATCGAAACTAATATAAAACGGCTTAAGTTTAAAAATGTGGATAATCCTATTGGATTACTTATTAAAAGCCTTGAGGAAGGTTATGAACTCCTACCAACTCAGGATGAGAAGATAGAAGCTGATAAAAGAATTACAGAAGAGATGCAGACTAAACAAGCAATGGAGTTGGAGGAACATAAGAAGGCACTTGAAGAAGAGAGACAGAGATTTACTCGCCTTGAGGATAAATATAATACATTATCTAAAAAGAGTCAGGAGAAATTAAGAGATAAAGCTATAAGTGAAATAAGGGCTGAAAATAAAACTCTGAGTGAAACTGGACTTAATTTTATACTTAAAAATGAAAAGACTATTAAGATTAAAATGCTGACGATTTTAGAAAGAGAGGAGAAGAAAGGCGGCATATGGTCCCGATTGTTTGGATAGGAGTAATAGGATTAGTAGCAATTTTTAGTTTAGGATATGCAGAAGTAGGACAAATAGGACAGACTCTCGCAGAGCTTAAAGAGTCTGCTATTAAGAATAACATTGAGGTGGTGTGTAAGAGGCAAGAGATAGCTGAGTATAAAATGTCTAATTCAGTGCTGAGTAATATTAAGGGTGTTTCATCATATAACTTTGAGACAGATACTAAATTCTATGGAGTGATGATATCGGTACCTTTACCTTTCTACTTCTCTTACAGAAAGGGACTGCAGCTAAAGAATAGTGAGCTTGAGAAGGTCAAGCAGGAGATCATTACAAAGGTAGAATGGTTGTATTATGAGTACTGTAACCTGTATGAGAGGTTACAGGTAGCAGAAAAGAAGGCTGCAGACCAAAAGTCACATTGGAATAATATCAGTGTATGCAAGGATGTGATAGAGGCTGAGAAGGAATACAGGGAAAGTCAGTTGAGATTGACCAGGGCACAACGCAACCTTGAGAATGTCAAAGTTAAGATAGAAGTAGCAACAGCTACGGTTAAACAGAGGGAAATAAAACTTACCAAGCTTAAAAAGTTATATGAGTATAACAGGGTTGAGGAGGATGAGGTTACAAAGGCAAGAGAGGACCTGGAGAGTAAAAAGGGGATATTGATTGACTTGCAGATGCAAGAGGCTAACCTAATCGATGAGATAGAACTACTTAAGATGGAGATGGAACAAAAGAAGAGATATTGCCAAGTAGCTAAAGAACAAACATTGAGTCAGGCGGAGAGGGATTATAAGTTAGCACTACATGTTAATGGCAAACCAAAATTGACCCACTTTTGGCAATGGAAATTGACCCACCCATGTAAAAAATCAGATCAAAAATGAACAAATTTGGCAATGGAAATTGACCCACCCCCGGATATAAAGATTGA
>JBFMDD010000133.1:0-3212 GCA_040754115.1 bacterium | reverse complement strand
TTTAGCGTGAAAGCTTGCGGTTAAAAAATGGATATGAAATTAGAAATTAGAAATTGGGGAAAGAAGTGAAGACCTAATTTCTAATTTCCAAAAGAAATCACAGGAAAAACGATGAAAATGAACCGTCCCTAAATAGCTCAGTTAATGGCAGTGTACAGTATAATACCTAATTTTCATATCAAAGATAATGGAAAAAGTGAAAGATGGATTTTTTAAAGGTTATAAATGAAGAACTTAAAATGGTTGAGGCAGGGTTGAATGAAAATGTCTCATCTGATATTGAGTTTTTATTTAATTCTGCATCTTATATCTTAAAAGCAGGTGGAAAGAGATTAAGACCTGCGTTACTTCTTCTCTCTTCAAAGGCATGTAATTTTAATGGAAATAACAGAGGCATTAATCTTGCCTGTGCATTAGAACTTATTCATACCGCTACACTTATTCACGATGATGTAATTGATGAAGCTGACTTACGACGAAATAGACAAACACTTAATTCAAAATATGATAATAAATTATCGGTATTATTAGGTGATTATTTGTATAGCAGGGCTATTTTTCTGGTTATTGCAGATGGAGATAAAAAAATAATGGAGGAAGTGGTATCTACGGTATCACAAATATGTGAAGGGGAGATTTTGCAGACTTTAAAAACAAATTCATTACCGCAAGAACATGAGTATTTAAATATGATAAATAAGAAAACAGCAAGCTTTTTTTCTTCCTGCTGTAAAATTGGTGGCTTGATTGAAAGTGCTCCGCACCAAATGGTAGATTCATTAGCTTCTTATGGGCTTAACCTCGGTATCGCATTTCAAATTGCTGACGATATATTAGATTTAATATCAGATGAGACAAAAACGGGTAAATCTACTAAAAATGACCTCTTAAATGGCAAATTTACTCTACCCATAATATACTCGGCTGGATATTCTACACCATCAGAAATAAAGACTCTGATAAATGGAAGTAGTAGAGAAGAGATACTAAAACTAATTGAAAAATATGGTGGGCTGGAGTATTCACAAAATAAAGTAGAAAATTATGTTAATTCTGCGAAAGAAAACCTTAATTTATTAAATAATAGTCAATATAAAGAGGCGTTGATAGAATTGGCGGATTATACAGGAAGAAGAGGAAGGTAAGATGTTAAAGGTATTAGAAAAAGAGAGCAAAAATAATCTTTTAAATTATCACCTTCAACCTTCTTTATTGAATGTTTTTATCTTTAAAGACGGAGATAGGTTTTGTGCTAAATGTATAGAATTAGATTTGATAACAGAGATGGATACTTCACAGGGAGCACTTCAGGCAATAGTGGAAATGATTAAAGAATATACGCAAGATTATATGGCTCGAATAGATATTTTCTCCAAAAGCCCTAATCGTTATCACCACTTACCCTATATAGAAAGAATAGCTAAATGTAAGGATGAATGGGAAATATTAGAACAGATTGAGGTTAAGTATGGCCATATATAGTTATGACCAGATGCGATATGTGTTAAAAAAACTAAGATTCCAAAAAATTCGTGACAAAAAACATGAAACATGGGAAAAGGATTTAGAAAATGGGGTAATTTTACAAGTTAGATTAAGTCATAAAGGGAAACGGGATATATTCCTAAAGGGACATTTTATGAAATGTTAAAACAAGCAGGAATTGATGAAGAGATTTTTAAAAAATATTTATAAGCAAGGAGATAAGTTATGCTTGAAGATTATAGTTGGGTAGCATTATTTTTAGTCGTGGGGATTGTATTTGTCGCGGGTGGATTTATCGCCAATTGGGTTGTTAGACCTTCTCATCCATCAGACCGCAAAAGCTCGACTTATGAATGCGGGGAAGAACCTGTTGGCACATCCTGGATTCAATTTAATGTCAGATACTATTTGTTTGCCTTAATCTTTGTTATATTCGATGTTGAAGTGGTATTTTTATTTCCTTGGGCAGTGGTATTTAAACAACTGGGGCTATTTGCCTTTGTAGAAATGATGGTTTTTATCGCTATTCTGGTCATCGGACTTATTTATGCCTGGCGCAAGGGAATACTTAAGTGGATTTAGGATTTAGTCTATGGTCTTTTTTGAGGAGGATTAGAATGAAACGGCCTGTTTTTAATGTATATTTGAAAAAAGGGGTAGATGGTTTTATTATTGCAGAATGTCCTGAAATTCCAGGGTGTATGTCTCAAGGCAGGACTATTGATGAAGCTAAAGCAAATATAAAAGAGGCAATTAGTGCCTGTCTTAGTGTCATTTTGGAAGATCATCTGGATAAACAACGAAAAACTAGAAAACTCCCCTGTGGACTTATTGAGAAAGATAGATTTGAAGTATCTTCCTTTGAAATGGTGGCTTTGTAATGGCTCTTTCTGAATTACCTAAGTGTTCAGGTCTACAAACCGCAAATACTCTTGTTCGTTTCGGTTGGGTTATAAGAAAAAAAGGAACGCATATTGTCCTGACAAAGGAAGGCTCAAGAATACATCTTTCTATCCCTAATCATAGACAAGTAGATAGAGCTTTACTTCATGAGCAACTTAAAAAGGCAGGAATAAAAGATAAAGACTTTAAGGAAATGTTTGATAAATTTTAGATGGAGAGGTATTTTGTGCCTCTGTGCCTAAATATCATTTGGAGGTTAACATGGGATTATTGGAGAGGATTGGACCAATAGTAGAAAAACTTCCAGGAGGACAAATTATTTTAGTGCCAGTTGATTTTATTATTAACTGGGGTAGAAGGTCTTCTTTGTGGCCAATGACTTTTGGATTAGCCTGCTGTGCTATTGAGATGATGGCTACTGGCGCCTCCCGCTATGATTTAGATAGGTTTGGAGCAGGCGTATTTCGTCCTTCGCCTCGACAATCGGATGTGATGATTGTTGCTGGCACGGTTACTCATAAAATGGCTTCCCGACTTAAACTACTTTATGACCAGATGCCAGAACCTAAATGGGTTATTTCAATGGGTAGCTGCGCCAATTCCGGCGGTATATTTAATACCTATAATGTAGTGCAAGGGGTTGATAAGATAGTTCCGGTGGATGTCTATGTTCCAGGTTGTCCGCCAAGACCTGAGGCACTTTTATACGGCTTTTTAAAGTTACAAGATAAGATTAAAAAGATGAGTATAGCAAGGAAAGTAGAGAGTAGAGAGTAGAGAGTAGAGAGTAGAGAGTAGAGAGTAGATAGTATAGAGTATAGATT
>JBFMDD010000132.1:0-9359 GCA_040754115.1 bacterium | reverse complement strand
TAAAAGGTAAAAGTTCACGAAAGATGCTCCTGGATTCTAAAGAACTTAACAAGAAATTTTGGGGTAGACATCTTTGGGCTCCAGGATATTTTGCTGCAACATCAGATCCATACCAGATGATACTTTAGGTCATAAACAGAGTGAGAACCTGTACGATAGTGTTGCATGCTGAAATTATACTAAAGTCTTTGACTAAAGTCAAGGGTTTTTCTCCCCGATTGGGACAATAATTTCATAAATAACATCTACTCTTTTATCTGGTCAATTTTATCATCAACCGATTTAAGATATTCAAATGGTGTAAGTACTTCAATTTTGGTCTTTCCTACATAATGGACTTTATTCCATGTAATAAAAGAATCACAAGGATTAGTTTCGACTACCCATAGGATAGCCGCATCTCCCAATCTCATCCCTTTTTCTATTCTTTTCATCAATTCCATATTCTGAAGTGCCCAAAATTCTTCTTCTGAACTAAGAGTTATCCGTGGATACAAAATTTCTATATCCTTTTTCATACAATACTCTTCGAATATCTTCCGAGCATCATGCTGACTTGCTCCAGAGATTATCCCACATAATTCAAGAAGATTGAAGATAGTTACAGCCCTTTTGATTTCCTTAGTCATTTTCATAAAAGTAATATTTATCTCAAACCTTTGGTCATTCTTAAATATATGATAAATTGAAAGCACATCAGAATCTATACATATCACTTTTTATCTCCTCACCATTTTTATCAATTCTATCGGGTCATTTGTTCCATAGACCTGTAGAATTGCTTTTTCTACTTTACTTGAGTCAATCTGAATGTCATCAATAGAACCTTTGCGTTTGATTTTATTTGTAATATAATCAATGGTTAATTGCTCAACTTTAAAAGATTTGTTATGTAGTTTAGTTGGTTCCTTCTTTTTTACAATTACCTTTTCCTTTAGTAATTCCACAGTAGCTTTTTCCTTTGGGATAAACCCAGCCTGTTTTAAAATATTAGATGGAATGATTATAGTTCCAGTCGGTTTAACTGTTACATAAGTAACAACACTCATAATAAATCACCTCCAATAATTATTATCACCTCCAAAAATAATCTCAAGCTAACTACACTATATCATAAAAAACTGTTTTAGTCAAACTTACTCTTCCTTTCTTGATTACCTCCACAGATTTCACAGATTATATTTTTTTCAATCTGTGCCATTTTATACATTACCTCCTATTAAATACCAATTACCAATTCCTTAAGACTTCTTATTACCTCTCCAGGTTCTTGTTCCGAGCCATACACAAAAGAGCCCGCAACTAAAACATTTGCTCCTCTTTTAACTACTTCTGTAGCTGTATTGAGGTTTATTCCACCATCTACCTCTAATTCTAAGTTAAGGTTTTTGTGATTTATAATCTTGCTTAATTCCTCTATCTTTGGCAAAACTTCATAGATAAATCCCTGTCCACTAAAGCCAGGATTAACCGTCATCAATAATGCTACATCTATTTCCTCTAATACTGTATAAATCTTCTCAACTGGAGTATGCGGATTGATAGCAATTCCAGCTTTTACTTCCCTATCTTTAATAGTGTGGATATTTGAGATTAAATCATCTGTAGCCTCGACATGAAAGGTTACCAAATCAGCACCTGCATCGATAAACTTAGGAATAAATTTATCTGGATTAGTAATCATCAAGTGGACATCAAAAAAAAGCTTGCTCTTTTTCCTTATATTTGCGACTACATGTGGCCCAAATGTAAGATTATCCACAAAATGCCCATCCATAATGTCCCAATGAAGCCAATCTGCGACATCTTCTACCTTTTCTACCTCTTTGGCTAATTGCCCAATATCGGCTGATAGTATTGATGGAGCTATCTTTATCATATATTTTTTAACTCACTTATTAATTTAGAATTTTCCACTCTTGATCTTATGGCAACCCGTATAAAACTATTATTCAGAAAGGCAAAATCACTACAATCCCTTATTAAGATACCTCGTTTACCTAAATTATTTGTTAGGATAGTAGAATTTAATCTGTTTAATTTAACCAGGATAAAATTGGCGAAGGAAGAATAAGGGGTTAAATAATTTATTTGACTTAAACTATTAAATAAAAAATCCCTTTCTTTTTTTACCAGTCTTATTGTTTTGTTTATAAAATCTTTATCTTTAACCACATGAGTAGCTACTATTTGAGCTATAGAATTAACATTCCATGGTGGTTGTAAAGCCTCAAGATTTGAAATAGTCTTTTGTGTTCCTATTCCATATCCAACTCGTAATCCAGGAATAGCAAAAAACTTAGTCAATGACCTTATCACAAAAAGGTTATCAATTGTAGCAGATTCTCTTGCTACTGATTCCTTATTTCCTACAAAATCCATGAATGCTTCATCTACTATCACCATAACTTGCTTTGCTAATCTTAATATTTCTTCCTTTTGCCACAATCCTCCAGTTGGATTATTAGGATTACATAAAAAGACAACCTGATCATCACCTAAATTATCTACAACTTTATCAATAGATAAGGAAAAATTTTCTTTTAATTTTATTAATCTTACCCTGTTTTTAAAAGCCCTTTCATACTCTGTAAATGTAGGAGATGGAATTAAGACATTCTGGTGTGAGAAAAGTCTACTAAGAAGATATATTAATTCACAAGAACCATTTCCAACTATGATATTTTTAGGTTCAACATGTATATAATCAGAAAGGGATTTTTTTAACTCACTTGATTCTATATCAGGATAATTTGTAATAGATTTGATGTTTTTTATAATTAATTCTTTTAGATTATTTGGAAATCCCAAAGGATTAATATTGGCGCTAAAGTCAATAATTCTGTCAACTGCAATGTTATATTTTTTAGCTTGTGCGATAATATTTCCCCCATGCATCTTCTTACAATTTATCATAGCATAATTTAATATTTTTGTCAAGGAAAACTCTTTTCTTGACAACTCCTCTTTTTTGTGTATAATAATAGGTGTTAATCAGGATTACAATCCCATGCAGTTTTTACAAAATTTACATTCATGGAAAGTTACTCCTATAAAAGCAAGACTTATCCAGGATAATTTAAAAGATAAAATTATCTTAGAAAATACACTAACAAAGGTTAATATAATTGCAGGGGTAGATGTTTGTTATAATAAGGATTCTAATAAATTATATGGAGTAGTGGTCAATCTTAAATTTAACTCTTTAGAAATTATAGAGGTAAGAAAGACATCTGCAACGGTAACATTTCCTTATGTTCCAGGGCTATTATCATTTCGAGAAGGAGATTGTATTTTAAAAACATTTGAAAGATTGGAAATAGAGCCAGATGTAATCATATTTGATGGTCAAGGGATAGCTCATCCTAAACGATTAGGAATTGCTACTCATTTAGGATTATGGTTAAATAAACCAACTATTGGCTGTGCTAAATCACGATTGGTTGGAGAGTATAAAGAACCTGAGAGAGAAAAAGGAAGTTATTCTTATTTAAAGGTAGATAATGAAATAGTAGGAGCGGTACTTTGCACTCGAACTGGAGTAAAACCTGTTTTTATCTCCCCGGGCTTTAAAATAGACCTGGCGACTTCACTAAAAATAGTCTTATCTTGTTGTAAAAAATACCGTCTCCCAGAACCAATTCGACAAGCACATATCTTAGCAGGAAGACAAAAAATAGTAAGTGAATAGAGGGGACGGTTCATTTTCAGACAATTTCCTATGATTAGATTACACCTGCATCGCAAGGATGGTGCTCAGTAATCGGTATCCTACCCTACTTGGATTACCCGATAACCTGATTACTGATAACCGATAACCTATAATCGAATCGCCCAAACCTGTCCTGGTCCTGAATCCCCTGAATTCAGTTCAGGGTCAGAACAGGTCAGGATTAGAATCGTTAAGATCCCCCCAAGCTTTCAAACAAAAGTGAACCGTCCCGAATAGAGTGTAATGCCTCAGTTATAGGATGTAAATTGTCAGACACCACAGATTATCTCAACAGTTCTCTACTGCAATATTCCCAAAATGTTCATTTACTATTTTAAGTGCACAGTATTCTCCACACATAGTACATGTAGATAGGTCAGATGGTGTTCTTTCTTTATATATTGTTTGTGCCTTTTCAGAGGTAATAGCCAGTTCAAATTGTTTTTTCCAGTCCAGTGTCCTTCTTGCGTGAGCAATGGCTAAATCGTGGTCTCTATGTTTATATTTAATCATATCCCCGATGTGAGCAGCAATTTTGGCTGTTATTACTCCTTCTTTTACATCGTCAGGGTAAGGGAGTGCTAAGTGTTCTGGTGGGGTAACATAACATATAAAGTCCGCTCCATAGGCAGATGAAAGTGCCGCACCTATGGCAGCGGTGATATGGTCATATCCTGGTGCAACATCTGTAGTGATAGGCCCTAACATGTAAAATGGGGCATCATTTGATAACCGCTTTTGCAAAATGACATTTGCCTCTATCTCGTCAATAGGAATATGTCCAGGACCTTCAACAATAACTTGAACACCTGCCTTATGTGATTGTGAAGCTAATTCGGAATTAATGATTAACTCTTGAATTTGTGCCTTGTCAGTGGAATCATGGATTGCTCCAGCCCGCATACCATTACCCAGGCTTAAAACCGCATCGTATTTTTTGAATAGTTCTATTACTCTATCAAACTGGCTATAAAGTGGGTTTTCTTTGTCATTATGAATCATCCATGCAGTCATAAATGCCCCACCACGGCTGACAAGCCCACCATGTCTATACCCTTGTTTTCTTAATCTTTCTATAGTAAGGCTATTAACTCCACAATGTACAGCCATAAAGCTTATTCCTTCCTGCAATTGCTTTTCTATTACTTCAAAGATAAAATCTTCTTTCATCTTCACCACAGCACCATGTTCTCTTATGGAATAGATAGCAGCTTGATATAATGGAACAGTCCCAACAGGGAGGTCTATCTCTTTAAGTACACTCCGGCGAATCAAATCAAGGTCACCACCAGTTGATAGCTCCATCAGAGTATCTGCTCCGTATTGTTTAGCTACCCGTGCCTTTTCCAGTTCCATCTCCAGATTAATAATATTTGGAGAAGTACCAATCGACGCATTTACTTTGGTACGCAGTCCCTTGCCAATACCAACCACCTTTGACTTCCGATTTATATTGTTAGGGATAACTATTTCCCCATTAGCTATTCCTTCCATAACGAATTCAGGGGTTACTCCCTCGTTTTGTGCCACTTCTTGCATCTGTAGTGTCATTTCACCATTGCGTGCTCTCTCAAGTTGGGTTGACATATTGTTCCTCCTATCTCTTTAAAAAATCATTGCATTATTATAGCATTTATGGTATAATTTTTCAAGAGAAAATTTTTTGGTGGGGAGAAAATGATTGAAATTGATGGGTCTCAATATTCTGGTAGTGGAACTATTCTCAGGTATTCAGTAGGACTTTGTGCATTGCTTGGTAAAGAATTGCATATAAAAAATATTCGTGCAAGAAGAGAAAAGCCTGGACTTCGGCATCAGCACCTAAAATCAGTACTTGCATGTAATGAATTAGTCGCTGGTGAATTAGAACATGCCCATGTTGGCTCTCAATTATTAACATTTAAACCTGGTAAACACATAAAGATAGGGTCATATCAATGGGATATTGGCACTGCTGGTTCAACTACCATGTTGGCTATGACGATTTTACCTATCCTATGCTTTGGTACAGAGTCGACTAAAGTTAAGATTTCTGGTGGTTTATTTCAGGATTTTGCACCAGGTGCATTTCATATGGAGCAGGTTTTGTTTACGGTACTTAAAAAGATGGGGCTTGAAGCTCATTTAAAAATAATTCGTCCAGGCTATGTTCCACAAGGTGGAGGTGTCATAGAGGTAGAAGTAAAACCCATCAAAGATAAACTTAAATCTATTACTTTACTTGAGCAAGGAAAAATAACTCAATTAATAGGAATATCTCTTTCTTCGCATCTTAAAAATGGCAGAGTTAGTGAACGAATGGCAGAGAGCTGCAATTATCTATTAAAACAAAAAGGGTATGAGGCTAATTTTAATATACTTGATGATAATACTTCGTTGCAAAAAGGTGCAGCTCTTTTTGTTTGTGCTAAAACCGATACAGGGTGTTTGATTGGAGCAGATATGGCAGGAAAGATAGGTAGAAGTTCAGAAAAAATCGGGCGATATGTTGCTAAGACATTACTTGAAGATTTAAATACAAAAGCAACGGTTGATAGATTTTTAGCTGACCAGTTGATAATTTATGCCGCTTTAGCTGATGGCATCTCTAATTATATAATCCCAAAAATGACCGACCACATAGAATCAAACCTTTGGTTAGTCGAAAAAATCATCGGTGCAAAAACTATGGTTAAAGGAAACTATCTGAAAATAGAAGGAGTAGGATTTAAACATCCACCTAACTTTATGCTAAAATAGAAAAGGAGATTAGTAAAATGCGATTCGATAAATTTACTCTTAAATCTCAAGAATCATTAGCCCGTGCTCAAGAAATAGCACTTGAACAGGAACATCATGAGGTAACACCAGAACATCTTTTAATTGCTCTTTTAGAGCAGAAAGATGGCATTGTCGTCCCCCTTTTGAAAAAATTAGGGATTGATATACCAGCCCTTCTTCTAAAGGTGAAGGAGGAAGTAAATAAATTCCCCAGGGTTTCCGGACCAGGTAGTGGTCAGATTTATCTCTCTAATAGACTAAACAATGTTTTCAATCAAGCTACAAAGATAGCTAACCAGCTTAAAGATGAATACATCAGTACAGAACATTTGTTAATTGGAATCATTGAGGAGAGAAAGAATCTGGGTATAACCAAGGAGGAAATTCTCAAAGGGTTAGTTGATTTGCGTGGTAGCCATCGGGTAGTTGACCAAACACCAGAGGATAAATATCAAGCATTAGCCAGATATAGTCGTGACCTAACTAAATTGGCTCAAGCAGGTAAGCTTGACCCTGTTATTGGCAGGGATGAGGAAATAAGGCGGGTGATGCAGGTCTTATCTCGGCGAACAAAGAACAATCCAGTGCTTATTGGTGAAGCGGGCGTAGGTAAAACAGCCATTGCTGAAGGAATGGCACAGCGTATTGCCTCTATGGATGTACCTGAATGTTTGAAAAATAAAAGATTGCTGGCTCTGGATATTGGTTCTCTTGTAGCTGGCACAAAGTTCCGAGGAGAGTTCGAAGATCGATTAAAGGCTGTGCTTAAAGAGATAGAGGATAGTGAAGGAAGAGTAATTCTTTTTATGGATGAACTTCACACCTTAGTTGGTGCTGGAGCGGCAGAGGGAGCTATTGATGCCTCTAATATGTTAAAACCAGCATTAGCCCGAGGGGAACTTCGTTGTATTGGGGCAACAACACTGGATGAGTACCGTAAATACATAGAAAAGGATGCAGCATTAGAAAGACGCTTTCAACCAGTTTATGTAGATGAACCAGGGGTTGAAGATACCATTGGTATCCTTCGTGGTCTGAAAGAAAGGTATGAAATTCATCATGGAGTTAAGATTACTGATTCAGCTATTGTGGCAGCCGCCTGTCTTTCAGCCCGGTATATCACAGATAGGCATCTGCCAGATAAAGCTATTGACTTGATTGATGAGGCAGCATCACGACTTAGAATCGAAATTGACTCTCTGCCAGAGGAATTGGATGAAGTCCGAAGACACATTATGCAAATTGAAATTGAATCCCAGGCTCTGAAAAAGGAAGAAGATAAAGATTCTCTTGAAAAACTGAAGGCTCTAACCAGTGAGTTGGCAGAGCTTAAGAATGAAGAAATAAAATTGGCTAGCCAGTGGCAACTTGAAAAAGAGGCTATTGCTAAGATTCAGCAGGTAAAGTCTGAATTGGAAGAGAAACGGATTGAGGAACAAAGAGCTGAACAGGCTGGAGATTTAGAAAAAGCGGCTAAATTAAAATATGGTCTCATCCCAGAGCTTCAACAGAGGCTGGAAGAGGAAAATAAGAAGTTAGCTCAAGTTCGAATAAATAAACAAATGCTTAAGGAAAAGGTAGATGAAGAAGATATTGCTGATGTGGTTTCTAAATGGACTGGCATACCAGTTTCAAGAATGCTGGCAGGGGAAAAAGAAAAACTTCTGCATATGGAGGAAAGGATTAAAGAGCGGGTAGTGGGTCAAGATGAGGCTATTGTGGCTGTAGCTAATGCGGTTAGAAGGGCAAGGGCTAATCTGGATGAAGAGAATAGACCGCTGGGCTCTTTTATCTTTCTTGGTCCTACAGGAGTAGGTAAAACAGAACTGGCTAAAAGTCTTGCCCAATTCCTATTTGACTCAGAAGAGGCAATGATTAGAATTGATATGTCCGAATATATGGAAAAGCACTCTGTGGCTAGACTAATTGGTGCTCCGCCTGGTTATGTTGGTTTTGAGGAAGGGGGACAACTAACTGAGGCTGTTCGCAGACGACCATATTCTGTTATCCTATTTGATGAAATAGAAAAGGCTCATCATGATGTATTTAATATCCTCCTGCAGGTTCTGGATGATGGACGGTTAACAGACGGTCATGGAAGAGTAGTTAGCTTTAAAAATACGATTATCATTATGACCTCCAATATCGGCAGCATAGTTATTCAAGAACTCAGAGACAAACAACAAGAAGAGATTAAACAGCGAATTAATGAAGCATTAAGACAAACATTTCGACCTGAGTTTTTGAATCGGATAGATGAGGTAATCATATTTCATCATCTCAATAAGGAACGAGTGAAAGAGATTGTTGATATTCATCTTAAGGCTCTTGGTCAACGTCTGGCTAAGCAAGGAATAGGTCTTGAAGTAAAAGAGGAGGCTAAAGATGTGTTAGCTGAACAGGGTTTTGACCCTGTTTTTGGTGCTAGACCAATAAAACGGACTATCTCTCGCTTAATTCAAAACCCGCTGGCAATGAAATTAATAGCTGGCCAGATTAAAGAAGGGGATGTGGCAGTAGTCAACTGCAGTCCAAAAGATCCCGCTGAATTAGAGATATCCGCTCATTCACATAAAACATAAAAAAGCGAATTAGAGAACATTATGACAACTTTTGGTTAATCACTACTCCTCTATTTCTCTAATTCTCTGAACAGGTCTGAAGAATGAAAATTCTTCGCACATAGATTCACACCTCTAACTCATTGATTTTCCTTACCTAATTGAGCATATAACCCATCACCTTTTATCGATAAAAAATTTTTTTTCTTCGCAAGCATTTTTTTCTTGACAAAATATTAAAAGTGTGTATACTATTAATATAAAGAGGGAAAAGCCATGATTAAGATTAACAAAAATGTAAAGTTTTATACCAGACAAAGAGATGC
>JBFMDD010000131.1:0-15242 GCA_040754115.1 bacterium | reverse complement strand
GTCAGGGATTCAGTCAGGGATTCAGTCAGGGATTCAGTCAGGGATTCAGTCAGGGATTCAGTCTGGGATTCAGTCAGGGCTTCAGGATTTAGTCAACACGATGCAGATTGGTTAAGTTTTTATGATTTCTTTGCAAACGAATTAGGTTTGAAGAAAGAAACAGAAAAATTAGAAGGTCTTTGGATGATAGCACAAAATGCTGGTTGGTTTCTACCTCACCAAAATATCTGTTGGATTGCAGAACGGCATAACATCTGTAAATTAAAAGATAGAATAATACATTCTACAGATGGTCCTGCAATAGCATATCCTGATGGATTTGAGATATATGCTCTTAACGGTGTTAGAGTGTCAAAAGAAATAGTGATGACGCCATGGAATGAGCTTGATAGCAAATTATTATTAACTGAAAAAAATACAGAAATTAGAAGGGAAATAGTTAGAAAGATTGGAATAGAGAAAGTCTGCAAAGACTTAAAGGCAAAGACTATTGAACAAATGGGGGATTATGAATTATTGTTACTTGATATTGGGGATAATCAAAAACGACCATTTCTAAAAATGCGTAATCCGTCGATTGGGGTATATCATATAGAAGGTGTGCCCCCTGATTGTAGTACGATAGAAGAAGCATTGAATTGGCGAAATCAGACGGAGGAAGAACCTACTATTCTCTGGTAAATCATAAAGAGCATTATTTTATGAATTTTATGGATAAAATTAAAACAAATTTACCCAAACAAATAAAAACGATTAAACCGGCAAAATGTTTTAAAAAAAACAAAGTTGGAAATTGTAAACCAATGTCTTTTGCTTTATATAAAGATAAAGTTTTCTGCGCTGGGTATGTTACTAATCCCAAATATAATAAAGCAGATATAGTAAGGTTATGCCTCGCAGACATCTATGTTGGAGATTTTACCCCTGATGAAGCATTAACAATAGTGAATATTCTTTCTTATACTGCAAATGAAGCAATATTAAGTATTGATGGCTATAATAAATGGCGTGAAGAATGTTTTAAAAAAGTTGACACTCTTCACGAGAAAGATATTTTAAAATGATAAAAGTATTAGATAGAATTATAAAAAGATTAGGGAGACGAAAAAGAATAAGGTTTTATGTGATAGTTTCTATCCCAAAAACCTTTAAAAACAATTTTTGCGATGATTTTGTTTTTAAAAAGGGAGAAAAATGGTTTTATGTTGTTGATATGAATAATTATCTTCAGGAACAGGAGCTTGATAAATATTTTCAAGAATATACTCAATCTCTTGTGGGAGATATTCAAAGAAAAAAGAGAATATTAGGAATTAAATCTCAGATTTTTGTAAAGGGAGAAATTATAATTGTGGAAGAGGAGAGTAAACATACATATGGTGGATATGGTCGAGAGTATTGTGAAGGAAGAAAACCCTCTAAATGGGGAATAATAAATAAAATTGCAAGACCAAGAGACTCTGAGCACTACATTATATATGAAGTTTTTCGTAATATTAAAAAAGCAATCAAAAGGGCTAAAGAAATTAGAGAATGGAAAAATTGTTGACACTCTCCATGATTAAAGTCGGAAGCTTTCTTGACTTGTTTTTGTAAAGGTAGGAAGAATTGATGTTATTTCATCAGCAGAGAAAAGTGCAAGAGATAGAGAATAAAGTTAAGGATATAGTTGCTATTCATAGTAAAGGCTCTCCGAAGCAAATAATAAAAGCAATAAAAGGAGAAATAACAAAAGAGAAGTTAATAGATGCTTTTGAAAGTGCAGAAGTAGGATTGACAGCAAAGTATATAGGGAAGATAATAAGAGAAGAAGTTGATAACTTCATTGCTTTAGGAAATGAATTAGCAAAGGGCTGTAATTATGCAATGCGAATAAAATGGATGGAAGTTTGGATAAAGGTAATGGAGTTATTATGTAGATTAAGAGGAGATATAGCCGAGAGAAATTTAGTAATAGCGCAACAACTAAATGTTGCTAAAGAAGAAGAAAGAAGTGGTCGTTTTGAAGATTATATATTAGGAATAGCACAGGAGGAAAAAAGCGATGAATCAACAAACTGAAATCAAGACAATAAGAAAAAAACGCACTGCCGAACAAATGGTAGAATTTTGGCAAGAAAAGGTAACTTTAGCAAAAAGAAGATTAAATAAAGTTCAAGAATATATTAAAAAGTTAGAAAATAAGGTAGTGAAGGCAGAAAAACGAATTGAGATAAAAAAGACAATTCTACAAATGAAAGCAGAATTAAATGAAAAAATAAAGCAAATTAAAACAGAAAGTTAAAGAGGGGAAAATCTTCGGTGAATCAAACAAAACTAATTAATGCAATCTACATTAATTTATTACCTCAAAAGGTAAAAAAAAAAGATATTCATAAAGTTGTAAAATCATTATTTAATATCCTTAAAAATATTCTTATAAAGGGAGAAAAAGTAAGAATTAAGAATTTTGGTATTTTTTTCTCTAAACATAGAAAAGTTAAAGATAAAGTTAAGGATAGTAAGGAGTGGATAGATAAAGCAATAATTAAAATTAAGTTATCAAAAGCAAATAAGATAAAATAGTGGAGTTATAAATGACAAGCCTAATAAAGCAAATATTCAGATTATTCCATAAAAAGAAAATAAGGAAAATGGAAATTATAGAAATAACAATTTCAAAAAATCCTGAACGATGGGAATGGCAATGGGGGAAAAATGAAAAAAGAAAAATAGGAAAATATGAATATAAGGTTGGCGAATATTCTGTAGGCGGCATCGACTATGGAATTTTTGCTACTAAAAGAATAGCGAAAAAAATTATTAATCTTAATTTTAAGAATGTTTCAATACGATTTCGAGGGTATCGTTATTGTATGTGGGGCATTAGATATAGTGAGCCAAATAAAGAGATTTGGGTAAAAGCAAGTCTAAAACAGGTAAAACAAAATAATAGTGAGAACTCATCACTGGGATATATTTATTTTAAATAAGAGGAGGATAAAACACATGGATACATATTCAATCTGGAAATTAGAAATTGGAAATTAGAAATTAGGTCTCTTCTCTTTCCCTAATTTCCAATTTCAAGTTTCTAATTTCAACTCCATTTTTAACCGTAAACTTTCAGACTAAAGTGAACCATCCTTAATTATCACAATTTGTTAGCCGTTAAGGTATAGATTATGGAAAAGGGAAATGGACGGCAAAGACATTAGAGGATGCGAGACAAATGGCTATAGATTTAATATCAGGGGCAACAGCTCCAAAATCCCCAGTTGGAAATATGCTTAATCTTCAAAGATATTAAAAAGTAAATAATATTCTACATAAAAAAAGTTACAAACTACATTAGATACAATGTAGTTTGATTACTTTTACCCCCTTGACAAAAAAGAGAAAATAGCATATATTACTTCTTAAGGGGTAATAAGATGCAATTTATATATAAGAAAAGACCTAAAAAAAAGAAAAAGGCAAAGTAATTAACTTTTATTAGTAATTATTTTGCCTTTTTTTGTGTCTAAAAATCTGTTATGCTTTATGACGAGATTAAAGTTAAATTAAAAGAATACCGAGATGACCCAAAGCAGTTTATAGAACGATTTTTACATATTGAAACAACACCAGGTAGAATACAATCCTTATTGCATAGAGATATAAAAGCTATTAGAGGTAAAATATATCCTTTCTATTTTTCCGAAGAACAAAAAATACTTTATAATATCTTTATAAAACAAAGGCAACAACGAAAACCTGTTAGAATAATATATCTAAAATCCAGGCAGACTTGTTCTACTACTTTCTGGGCAGGTTTATCATTTGCAAATGCAATTTTAGAACCTAATACTAAAGCAATAATAATTGCTAATCAAGAAGATATAGCACAAATTATTTATGATAAAATTGATTTATTTTATAAAGATTTACCCCCAGAACTAAAACCCGAAATAACTCAATTTTCAAGATTAAAAGGTATTAAATTTGATAATAAATTAGGTACAGGACTTAAGAGTGAAATAAATACAGCCGTATCTGCTAATAAAGATGCTGCGGCAGGCACGAGTAAAACTTGGTTTTTGGGCTCGGAGGTCGCCAGATGGTTTTTCCCAGAAGAGATTATGCTGTCAGTTGACCAAACATTACCAGAAGAACCTCATACAGTTAAGGTATTAGAAACAACGGCACGAGGTTATGGTAATTGGTTTCACCAGGAGTGGTTACGAGCTAAGGAAAAATTGACTAACTTAGAACCAGTATTTATTCCCTGGTTTAAACATGATTATTATCGTAAATATCCTGATGAACGATTTTTTGATATTCCTTTAAATCAGGAAAAACGATATGGTGATGAAAGTGCCCTTAAACAAAACTTTAATTTGACTAATGACCAGCTTTATTGGCGAAGACAGACAATTGATAATAAATGTCAGGGCGATCCATTAAAATTTTGTCAGGAATATCCCTCAACAGATATTGAAGCATTTATTAATACGAATTTAGCCGTTTTTAATATCCGTAAATTACAAGAATTGTTATATCAATGTAGTCCTGGTAAAGAAGGCGAAATTAAAAATGGTTTCTTTCACGAAGTTGTAGGTGGTCAATGGACTTTGTGGGAACGAGTTCAGCCGGGAGTTGTATATATCTTTGGGATAGATAGTGGCACAGGTGTAGAAGGTGGTGACCCTAACGCTACAATTGTTTTAAGAGCTGATAATCTCCATCAAATAGCAGAGTTACATAATCATACAGATGCCAAAATTTATGCTCAGCAAATCATTGAAGGAGCAAAATACTTTAATAATGCATTTCTTGTTCCAGAACTTACTGGTTCAAGTGGTGGTGCATTATTAGAGAGATTAAAAGATAAATATTACAATATATATCGCTGGGAACGAATTGATGAATTCGGGAAAGTAATTACTTCTAAATTAGGATTTGAAACCAATCTCCATACTAAAGGGTTGGTAGTAGAAGATATTAGAGAATATATAAATTTTGATTTAGGGAAGATTAACAGTGTAGAACTCATTAGAGAATTGATGAGTTATGTAGAATTACCAAATGGTAAATTAAGTGCTATCGCAGGGTGTAAGGATGATAGAGTAATTGCTTTTGGAATAGCATTACGAGGTTATAGAAGTAGACAACGCAGATGGGAAACACCATTAAAATCTAAACCAGAACCTATACTGACAGCAGAATATAAGCCAGAAAATAATGTATTATTAGTACCGAGTCGTAGGTATATGCATTCATCTGCAAAACAATATGCATATACTGATTATGGAATAATTTGAAAGAATGAACATTGGCGGGGACGGGACTTAAGCCCGTAGCCCGAATTGAAGGGTGAAAGAATAGATACCTTGACTATTTATTCCGCCCCGCCTGAAAATCTGTCAAGGAGATGAATTTAGGTGAATAATAAAGGAGAACCAGAGAATAATTTTTTTAGAGTTTCCCACAAAGTTTTTGATGACGAAAAATTTAAACAATTAAATAATAGTGCAAAGGTTTTATACTTTACATTATGTAAACTACGCAATAGATTTGCAGATGAAAACGGAGTGTTTTTTAGAAGTGACAGAACATTAGTCAAAGATAGCGGATTAGGATTATCTTCTATCTGGAGAGCAAGACACGAATTATTGCAAAATAATTTTATAAAATGGAAGCAAGGGAAATCACATATTGCTTGTTTATATCAAATTAATGACCTTAACTAAAACTTTGACTTCACTGTGAAGTCAAAGATAAATTTTTGACTCTATCGTGAAGTCATATTTGACTTCACAATGAAATCACATTTAAGAAAAGGAATATTAAAAAAGAAATATATAATAAGATTTAGTAAATAACATAGTTATTTACTAAATCTTAGTCCTTTTAATTTTAAACAAGTTAAAATTAAAACCTATTGATTTTTTCTATAATTGAATTGTCTAAAAAGAAAAATAGAATAATTCGATATTGGCGGGGACGGGTCTCGAGTCTGTAGCCTGAATTGAAAGGCGAAAGATAGATTACCTCTTTCAATCTATCTGCCCCGCCTGAAAGCCTATAGAAAGAGGAGGCGATTGTTGCTTCCTCTTTTTTTTATAGAAGAACTATAAAAAGGAGAACAATATGGCTCTATTACAACTACAACAAAAGCAGGATTTAAAGATACCTCAAGAAGAAAAAAATATTGTTAATTATATAATGGAAAACTTCCAGATAGCTAAAAGTGCCAAAGAACAGCATTTTAAAGCAGGATTTGATAATACTGGTGCTAAATCTACCTTTGATTTATTTTTAAATTATTATTTAGGAAAACAAATAGGTAGTAATCCTAAATTAACAGATGTTATTTTTAATAATATAACTACTATTATTCAATCATCTTTAGCTATTACCCTACAAATACCGTTGACAATCGAACTCATTCCTGGAAGTGATAATAAAATTGAACAAGAAAAAGTCTATGCACTGAATAATATATTACAATATTATTGGTTAAAAGAATTAGAGATGCAAAAAAAATTAGAAGAATTATTATTAAATCTTAAAATCTACGGCACTGGTTATCTCTACCCGCATTATATTATTGAAAATAACCTTATAAAACTTAAAATGGATGTTGTCTCACCTAAATATATCTATCCTGACCCCTCTTGTATAGAACATCAAGATGCAGAGTTTGTATTTTATTCTGCACCTATACCATTAGTTAAGATTAAACGATGGTATGAAAGAGGTAAATATGTTAATGAAGAATATGATACCTCGCTATCTACTGCTACCTCATCAAAAAATCGTGTAGTAGAGATAATGCATGATAGTCTTTCTTTCCTTTCACCAACTACTGGTCAACAATCTACTACTAAAAGAAGCACCTTACCTTCTGCAAATCTTATTATAGGATTTTTAAAAGATGATATTAAAGAAATAATGACAATGCATTCTGTTGTTTTTGTTTGTTGTGGACAAAGACATAAACAAAATGTATCAATTGATGATTTAAGAAATTCTTATGTTCGATGTCCTATATGTAATTCTATTATTCCACATAATCAATTAATAATAGATACTCGTGGAAAAACTATATCAAGTTTAAAATATCCACGAGGAAGAATGATTGTTGTAGCAAATAACATTTTGCTTGATGATAGACCAAATCCTTACTATCATTTTCCTTTTATAAGATTTATAAACATTGATTCTACTAAATATTGGGGATTAGGAGATGTAGAGTATCTTTTAGGAGAGCAAATTGCTTTAAATAAGATGGTTTCTAAAGCAATGGAAATTATTGATAAACATACTAAAAGACCACTTTTTGCTGATGAAGGCACTATACAGAAAGAAGTGGAATTTACTGAGTATGGTTTAAAGATTGAAAAACAGCCAGGTTCAGTAGTATCTTGGATGGATATGCCAGCATTTCCTGATGAAATCTTTAATATGATAGAACTCTTAAAAGCACAAATGGATAATAAAGCAGGATTGATGGACAGAGGCAGGGCTAAGACTGCGACGGAAGCCTCTTTCATCAATGAACAAGAACAAAATAGACAAACAACTCTACTGGGTAATGTAGAGTTAGAACTCGAAAAGGTAGTAATGCATTTATTACATATTCTAACGAATTATCATACTTATACTGAACAAATAGCATTACAATTTAATAAACCAGAAATAATTCTTTTTAAAGGCACAGATTATCAGAATTTAATGTTTCAAACAAGAGTTAAGTTTCAAACGGATATAGTGCAGTCTAAATTAGTTAAACATAATCAAGCATTACAAACATTAGAGGAAATAACTGCATTAATAAGTTCTCAATTACTGCCTGTGGAACAAGGAATGAATATAGTTAATAAACTTTTAAAAGATTTAGGATTACCTGAAAATTCAACAGGAGTAACGGTAGAACAATCTCAACAATTACAACCAGTAGGTAGTTAGATGTGGATTTTAGTATCGTTTTTAATCGGATTTACACTTGGAGCAATTTATACATGGTTTGTTATATTAAAAACAAGTAGAAAAGTAGTTGTAGATGATATTAAAGAATTTATCGAAAGTTGTAAAGAAAAAATAGTTAATGTGATATTGGATTATAAAGATTACTTAGCACCACATATATTAAAGAAAGCCGAAGAAGAAGAAAAAAATCTACATCTAATTACTCCATATGGAGTAGTATAGGTGATGGGTAATGGGTGATGGGTAATGGGTAATGGGTGATGGGTAATATCCCTACTCCCTACTCCCTACTACCCATAACCCATCACCTAAAAAGAAAAGGAGGCAAGATAAAAATGGCACAAGAAATCAAATCACCAGTAATAGGAGAATATCAGGAAATACCAGGTACAAAACCTATCCAAAAACCTAAAACTACTAATGATATTAATTCACCAGTGATAGGAGAAGAACCAGAAATTGCAGGGGGGAAATAGATATGAAGATAATAGAAAGACCCGAAGATAAGAGATTTGCTCACTCAGTTAGAGAAGCAGAAAGAGTTTCACAAAGAATTGAAGCATCTACTACTCCAACATCTCCAAGAATAATTAAAAAAAGATTAATAATACGGAAAAGACCAATTTTTCAAAGATAATAAGTATCAAAAAAAGGAGGTTAATTATATGCCATTAAATGATTTACAAAGAGATGTGCTTAATGAAGAATTAAGTAAAATTCCTAAAGCACAATATCAAAGCAATATACAAACACCAGCAAGTGCAGAATCTGAACCTGAAATACAATTATCTGTAGAAGATAAATTATCTCTTCTAAAAGGTGTTATTCAAAATGTTAATTTAGTATTAGATGATATTCTGCAAGAACCATTACCAGATGAATTAACTACATTCTTTAGTGAACTAAAAGGTCAAGTAATGGCTTCTTTACAAGCACTTAATCTATTAACTCAAATTCAACCACCAGAACAACCTGAAGCAAAAAAGAAAAGAAAAAGTGAGAATATAGTATATCCTGGTGTTCCAACAGAAGAGATGTTAAGAGGAGCACCAAATCTTCCACCAGAAGTTGTATCGATTGGTAGAAGAAAATAGTATTTTTAGGAGGTTAAAATTATGGATGTCAACACTCCGACACCAACAACTCCTACTACTGAGGAGGTAAATCAAACAGTAGATACTCCTGCTATTGAGGAGGTAAATCAAACAATAGAAACTCCGACCACTTCGGAGGTTAATACAACAGTGGAACCTAACAAGAAAAAACCATCATGGATGCCTTATGGTGTATATAGCGAGAAAGTTAAAGAATATAACGATTTGCGACGACAATGGGAAGATGCTCAGGTTGCTATTAAAGGTTACAATGAATGGCAAAAAATATTGTCTGATAATCCTGATTTTGCTGAAGGAGTTAGACAATTATGGCAACAATATTTTAACCCTGATCAGCAACCTCAAGAAGATTTAACTGATGTTTCTGATTATGAAACTCGACTTAAAAAAATAGAAGAAGACATATTACTCAGACAAAAGGCAGAGATACAAACAAAGTTTGAGAATGAGCTTTCTTCTGCATTAGAGCAATCTAAAAAGGATGGTATTCCTATTACAAGAGAAGAGATTATGCGACTGATGCTTGATAACGAGATTGCATCTCCTTTGATTGCTTATAATGTTCTTGTTGGACAGAAATTAAGCGATATTAAAAAAGGATGGGAATCTCAATGGACGCAAACTCTGAAGAGCACACCACAAGGTACACCATCAACAGGAGGTATTCAGACAACTTTACAAACAAAAAGACCTACTTCTTTAGATGAAGCCGCTCAGATGGCTCTAAAAGATAATAGGAAAATGATAATTGAAAAGTAACTATTAAAGAAAAAGGAGATGATAAAAAATGTTAAATTTAGACGATGTTAATGCTACAGTTAGAGAAAAATTTATCCCTGTAGCGGTTGATAATGTGTTTGAGGATATATTGTTATTCTATCGACTGGTAAAGCGTAATAAGTTGATCTTCGATGCACCAGGTAAAGATGGATATATAACTCAGCCAATTATCGCAGATAAATATCCTGTTTATGCTCACGATAATAAGTATGGAAGATTACAAGTGCCAACACAAGAGATTTTAACTACTGCTAAATTTAAGTTTGCTACACGTTATGGGTCAGTACCTTTAACACGAGAAGATGATAATGTTCTAACCAGTAAAGAAGCTGTGATAGATACTTTGAAAGTGCGATATGAGGTGATGATTAATAGCCTAATTGACACAATAGAATCACAACTATTTGTTCAAACAGCAGTAAGCGAGGGAGAGGAAATAGATAGTATAGGTAAAATTGTGGATAATGGAGATAATTATTCTTCGTATGCAGGAATAAACAGAGTAGATTTTTCTAATTGGAAAAGTTATGTGAAGAACAATGCTGGTGCTGCTATTACTTATGCAGATTTATCCAATGTAAAACAAAAAGCAACTATTGGAAGAGAAAAACCAACAATTGTTTTTACTACTGAAGAATTATGGACGAAAATAAATCAAATAATCTTCGATAAGTTTCACTATTATCCACCGGCTGATAAAGAAGTGCTCGATTTAGGGATAGATAATTATCTGATATTTGGAGCTCCTTGTGTGGCTAACAAAAATGTTCCATCAGGACAGATAATTTTCCTTAATGAAAACTATCTTTATTTAGCTTTGAAAAAAGATGCTGATGAGAAGGGAATGACTTTCGTGCCATATGAACGAGTTGATTTAATGACAATTAAGGCTTCTCATTTATTCTGGGATGGTCAATTATATTGTCCTGCCCCACGATTGCAAACACGAATAATTAATGCTGTTTAAAAGGAGGTTATTTAAAATGCAAGTTAAACCAATACTGCCAATTACAGAACAAGATATAATTGTAGAAACTGTAGTTAATACAGATACTTCTGCAATTGCAAGTGGTAGTGTAGTGATAACCGATACTGCTACATTGACAAAAAGAGCTGTGAAACTTACTACTACTGCTGATAGTAGTTTAGTTAGAGGAATTGCTTTAGAGGATATTCCTGTTGGAGCTGAAAGGAAAATAGCAAGAAGCGGAATAGTCTCTGCAAAAGTTCAAACTGGAGCAACAGCAGTAGCAATAGGAGATAAGTTAGGAACTTCTGCTAATTCTGGGAAATTAGGATTAGTTACTAATAATCCTGTTGCAATTGCATTGCAGGATGTAGCAGCGAATACAGATACTACGATAAAAGTTGATGTGAAAAGTTTGTAAAATAAAATATTAGACACAGGGGCATAAAGTTTAAATATCTTTATGTCCTCTGTGGCTAAAAGTCAGCAAACTATAAACTATAAAAATAGGAGATTAAAATGCAAATAATTTATTTTGACAATGCTAAAAAGAAAGGAATACCTCAATCACTTTCACTTATGTTTAATGGAGAGAGTTATAATTTCCCTTTAAATATACCTGTAGATAATATAGATTCTTACATTGTAAAAGGTCTTATTGGTGATTGGGAGAAACCAACAGATTGGGGAAAGACTATTTTATTAGGTACTGTAACAAAAGATTGTCCTCGAAATAAACTCTATGTCATTGCAGGTAATAAAATGGTAAATTTATTTGAAACAATAGAGATAAAAGAGGAAAATAATAGCACAAAAAAGGCAAAAAAGACTGATGACTCCTCAACAAATGATTGATAGAGCTAAAACTTTAATAGAAGCAGAAATAGAAGGAATTATAGACCCTACCTGGACTGCTGAAATGCTTGAACAATGGTATCAAGATGCTCAAGATGATATAGTGCTTAAAGTGGTAAATGAAAAATTATATTTTTTATATACTACCTCTACTACTATTACAACTTCTGGTGAACATGTAAGAGATACAGATTTTGTTAAATTAATATTAGCTACACGAGCAAATAAATCATGTTTTCCTAAAACGATAGAACAGAGTAAAAATAGTTTATTCAATGCAACAACAGAATTTCCAACCGTATATCTAAAGGAAGATAAGATTATTATAGAACCTCTTGATACTGCTGATGCACAAGTAATTTATATTAGAAAGCCTAAATTTGAATTAAATACAGAATCCGAAATACCCAAAGATTGGCAATATCTAATTCCTAATTATATTTGTGCAAAAGCATTGCAGAAAGATAAACAAGAAACTCGGGCAAATTATTATAAGACATTATTTGATGAAGGGATAACAGTCATAAATGGAAAAAACAGCACTTGAAACAATTTATAATCAAATAGTAATGGAAATAGGAGATGAATTAAAGACTAAATATCCACCTCAATTTTATGTATTATTGATAAATAAGGCTATTAAATCTATATTTATGTGGTTATTCCGAAAAGGAATAATAACAGAAATTAAGACAGAAACAATTACTACTGTAGTGGGACAGGAACAATATGATATTGCAGATGGAAAGACAATAAGAATAGAAGATAGTAATAAGATTGAATTACCTCGCAAAGAGTTAGATTATAAATTTAATTATCTTACTAATGGATTACCTCAATATTATTTTGATTTAATACCTAAAATTGGTTTTATGCCAGTACCAGGAAGTATTTTAACATATACCCGGCATTATATTCCTATGCCAGCAACGATAACAGGATTTGAAGGAAATACCTCACTATATAGCACTATTATAGATAGATATTTAGTGCTGGAAGTTTGCTTACAATCTATAACATTAATAGGAGATAATGATTGGATTAGTCAAAAAGCGAAATTATATGAGAAATGGAATGCAGAGAAACTTATAGAACAAAATGATATTCTAAATTATTACCAACCATTAAAGCCTCTCGTAAATCATTGGTGATAGAAGGAGGGATTTCAATTGAAAAGAATAATACAGAGAATAGTTACATTAGCATTATTGATTAGTAGCGGGATTATTTCTAAATCTTATTCAGCAGATATGCCAGTTATTCCACAAGATGAGAATATGCACCATTACTCAGCGATTGTAGGATTAGATGAAGAAGGTAATTGGCAGCCAATTACTGTAAAGCAGATTGAAGGGGCTACAGGAACTTTTATTCTTAATTTAGGTACTATATCTGCTACTATTGAAACTTCAGTGTGGGAAGCTCAACCTACAATACGATACGCACCTTTTGAATATACAATTTCCGCTTTAGGGACTTATTCATTATTAGTAGATTTTATTGGTAGTACTCCTGGCTGGATATTAACTATTGAATATATTACCTTATTTAGAGATGAAATATATCCAATAGATTATTTGTCTTTGGCTTTATATGTTAAAGCATTTTGGGATGAAAATATTTATTTAATCTTAGCCGAAGAATTATCGCCAGGCTCTTCAGGAATAATAAAACCACCAAAACCTATAGGTTTTAAAGATTATATGCGATTAGACCTTCAGAATAAATCTGAAGGTAGTCAAAAGATAAAAGGAGTAATTGTATATTCCTATAGGAAATACAATTATGCTCCTTGATTAACATTCTATTTTCTCATTAGAAAATGTAAAAAAAATAGAAAACTTGAAAAAAACATTTTTCTAATGTTTAAAATTTCATTGAAAAAGGAGGTAAAAAAAAGATGAAAAAAATAATTACAATGGGGCTATTGGCAGGAATAGTATTAGTGCCTACGATGGCAATGGCAAGTTCAAACCCCAACACACCAGTAGCAGTGCGACAGGTGAATCCAAGCGGCACCTGGACAGGGACGGCGAGTAATCCTGAGTATATCACATTTTCAGGAGAAAAAACCGATACATTAGATATAGTGTCAGAAGTAACATCATTAAAGGGTGGAACGCTAACAGGAATTACCAATCCCATTGCCATTGACACAGACTCAAACGACCAAATGACGGTCGTTCAGCCAACAGGTAGCAATCTACACATGGTAGTTGATAGTGGGGTTATCACTACTGTTGGAAATCTCACAATAGGAACTATCAATAGCATTTTGCAGGATGTAGGGATTAAAGACAATGGGAACTCAATCACTATCGATACTACACAATTGCCTGGTGATTTAGACTCTACAGGCGGTTTAAAGGTGCACGAGGTTGGAACGGCTAATGTAAAGTTAGATAGTAATATTGATACTGCATTGGGCAAGGTTAAGGTAACTGATGGGACTGACATTTTAGCTATTGGTTCAGATGGTTCAATTGATGTTAATACCACACAGGCAGACCAGATTACTACCTATATGGCGGCAGGAACATTGACGGGAAGCATCCCCGCAGGCGACAATACTATAGGCAGGATGAAGATTACTGACGGTACTGATGTGGTAGGGGTTACTTCAGATGGAAAATTGCAAGTAACTACAGCTGCTGATGGAACACCTGTTAGTGGCTACTACGAAGTATCTATCCCTGCAAATTCGACAGTGAACGATATTGGGTCGTATACAGTTACTGCAGGAAAAACATTGCATTTAGAGAGTATTTGTATGGTTTTCAAGGGTGATGCTCTATGCAATTTGAAAGTCAATGAGGCCAATAAATCTGCATTAGCCACTGAGGCATCAAACAGTATGGCTAATAGATATCTAGGTGAAAATTACACTATTTCTGCAGGAGCGGTTTTATCAGCTGCGGTAACCAATAATGAGGCAGTAGCGATTACGGTGTATTTCTCCTGGCACGGAATAGAACGATAACGATTTAATTAGGGGGAGAGCAAAAGTTCTCCCCCGAAACACTTAATAAAGGAATAATAAAATATGAAAAAGATATTTTTATCTATATATTTTTTGTTATTATGCTGTAATATTTATGCTGAGGATGTGGCAACCCCTGTAAAACAAAGCGACCCATCAAAGTTTAAAGCAATAATATGCGGGTCATCCTCTACAGGATATGTAGAGGGTAAATTTGATGCTGACGGTAATTTTCTTGTTTATGACCAGGCTGCCGCAGCGGTGGGCACGACCACTGCAAATTGTTTTGTTTGGGATGGTGCAAATTGGCAAAAAGCCAAAGGAGATGCCGATGGCTATACCTATGTCATTGGGACTGGAAATGTTACCGTAAATACTTTGCCAGATGTAACAGTAGCCACTGGTTCAGTTAATGTAGCTAATGAACCTGATATTGATATTCAAAAAGTGAAAGGTATAAGCTTACCTATTGCCTTTTTACCCGTAAATTCCGCTCTCGGATGCAGTAATATAAATATGATAGATACAGTGGCAACTACAACGGCAACATTGATTGCCGGGGTGGCGGGACAAAGCATATATCTAATAGGCA
>JBFMDD010000130.1:0-11742 GCA_040754115.1 bacterium | reverse complement strand
TCTCTTTTCTATCCGTTATCTAATTCCCTTCATCTTATCCTTAATTCTCTCCCAAATTTATCAAAATAGCCTTCTTTTTCACCTCCCTCTCCCCTTTTTACTCCGCTACTTGCCGATTTCAGGTTTAAGTTGACCCCAAACTAAATCTCCTAAAGTCATCTCTCACTTATTGCTATTAGGCTTGGATTTATCAATCTGATTATTTCCCATTTTTTTCTTTTAATTATATTGTTGGAGTAATGTAAAAAATCTAACCTTATTTACATATCATTAAATCATAAAAGGTTTAAAATGTCAAACCTCATCTTCTCTTTTAATAACTCAACAATGTTTCCTATATCTCTTTTTTCAAGGCTAATTTTATGGCTATAGGGAATTACAGCCAGTATTGGCACTTGAGATAACTCTTCTATTATTTGAGGGTTTGTCCGCTCAGCTACCTCTGCTTTATCTTCTTTAAGTGCATTTATAATTACACCCAGTACACGAATCCCTTCCGCTTGAGCCTGTTTGATAGTTAATAGGGTATGGTTTATAGTTCCTAATGAAGGCTTAGCAACAATTAAAATAGGCAGCTCTATATCCTTGATTAAATCTATCATTAAATAATTGTTTAGGATGGGAACTAATATCCCCCCTGCACCTTCAACTATAACTATTTCATACTTTGCCTTTAATTTAGCGTATGCTGTAAGGATTTTTTTAATATCTAAATTTATGCCCGTTATTTGACTTGCTACCAATGGTGCTAAAGGAGGTTCTAAGCAATACGGATTTAGCAGATTAATATTCTCAATAATCCCAGATGCCTTAATCATCAATTCAATATCTAATGAGATAAGCCTTCCATTCCTTTTTATCGCTCCTGTCTGGATTGGTTTCATTACACCCACTTTTATGCCTTTTTGTTTAAAAAACCCTGCCAGTCCAGCGGCAATTACTGTTTTCCCAACCTCAGTATCTGTCCCGGTAATAAATAATCCCTTTCCCATAATACCTTTTTTATATTTCCTACTCCTCCATTTGTTCACCGATGTAGATATGTCTTTCAAGCAATTTATCATAATCAGCCCATGTTTTATCTTTTCCCTTTTCAATTAGCTGAATGAATCTATTAACTTGTGCATCAAGATTCTCTGCATAATGAAGAGTACAAGCCTCCAGAGTCTTTGGTCTTTTAGGACTGCCCCATTCATATTCCCCATGATGACTTAATAGTAAATGGGACATACGCATTTTCATCTCTTTGGGAAATCCATCAATTGTATCCATTCTTTTACTAATTATTCTTTCTCCTATAATCACATGCCCAATTAATCTTCCTTCGTCTGTATAATCAATCGCCTTTGTAATTTTCAACTCATTCATCTTACCAATATCATGCAAAATAGCCCCAGTAAGTAAAAGTTCCCTATTTATTTGCGGGAATAATTCACAAATTACTTCGCATATCTTTATTACCTCGTATGTATGTTCGATTAATCCACCTAAGTAGGAGTGGTGTAGAGATTTTGCTGCTGGGGCTTTTTTAAATAAAGAGATAAATTCCTGGTCATTAAGAAAGGAGTCAAGAAGGGTCCTTAAATAACGATTTTGAATATTGAGAGATTTAATATAATCAAATAATTTATCCACATCTTTTGATGTTTTGGGTAAGAAATCACCTATATCATACTCATCTACCTTATGTATATTACTTACTTTTACCTGCAAATTATCATTAAATAATTCAACCCTCCCTTCTACTAAAACAATATCTTCTTCCTCAAATCTTGATGCAAACTCTTCTGCTTTATCCCATACCTTTGCCTCCATCTCGCCAGTTTTATCTGCAATAAGAAGAGTAAGGTATTTACCTGGTTTATTCTTAAAATCCCGTAGTTGCTTCTTATGGACCATGAATTGACTACTTACTATACTTCTATCCTTCAAATCTGCAATAAATTGTTTTGACATATCAACCTCCATATACTATTGTCATGTTGAAGAAATTCTGCACTATTTTCAAAGATTATCACCCCTAATCAGATATAGGTGGTGGGTGGTGGGTAGTGGGTGATGGGTAATAGGTAATATCCCTACTACCTACTACCCATAATCCATAACCCATCACCTAAAACCTATTTCGAGCTCTATAACACGATACTGGTGCAAAACTTAGTCAACACGACACTATGAATGTATCATTCTGCATTGACCTATGAGGGTCTCCCTTATTTCTCCTCTTACACCATAGCTTTAACGGTTACAATTTATCACATAAAATAGGAATTGTCAACAGAAAGTTATAAGTAAAGAGATAGGAATAACTTATCAACTTGTAAACCCTTAATTTCTACTCCTTATTTTTCTTTTCTCCTTTGATTACATAATCTTATCCACATTTTCATATTTTACTTTTTCAAAACATAGATTTTGTTGTTATCCAAGTTTTCTATTTTACAAGGAGTTAGAAACTATAAAAAAAAATATTAAAAAAACATTTGACAACTCTATATATGGTATTATATAATATCTGTAATTCAACATGTTGGTGGAAAAATCAGATGAAATGTCCATTTTGCAATCACTTAGAAGATAAAGTTATAGATTCAAGAGAGACAAGTGAAGGAACAATTATCAGAAGGCGCAGGGAGTGTTTGGAGTGTGGGAAAAGATTTACTACTTACGAGAAGTTACGCGAGAAAATCCCTTATATTGTGATAAAAAGAGATGGTACTCATGAGCCTTTTGATAGAGAGAAGCTATTTTCGGGTATGATGAAGGCGTGTGAGAAAACATCAATAGATGGAGAGACAGTTGAAAATTTGGTAGATGAGATTGAGGCTACTCTCCAGACTAAATATGATAGAGAGGTTAAGAGTCGGGATTTAGGTGAGTTAGTAATGGAAAAACTTCATTCATTGGATGAGGTGGCTTATTTAAGATTTGCCTCTGTTTATAGACAATTTAAGGATGCAGATGCATTTATAGATGAGATAAGAGAAAGTTTTAGTGGAGAGAAGTAAATTATGTCTTTAGTCGTTTCTCTTCGAGTACCAGATGGAATTATATTAGCAGCAGATAGCTTAATGACATTTCAGACACAGGCAGTTCCAAAGGAAGAATTTGTTCGGTGTCCAAGTTGTGAGGCTAAAATCCCACATGCCCTTATTTCACCTCCTCCTCCAATTTTAGCTCCTGGCTCATCAAATTTCCAGAAGTTGCTCTGTATAAAGAAAAGGGATATTGGATTGGCAGTATTTGGTATGCCATTTTTAACTGGAAGAACGATAGAAAGTCACATAAGAGATTTGGAAAAAAAAGTTTATGAAAATGAAACGGTTGAACGGGTTGCTGCAAAGGTTGAGGAATATTTCCGTGTAGAGTTAAATAAAGAAGTAGGTAATATAGAAAAAATCCCAGAAAAACAATTCCCAATAGGATTTCAATTAGCAGGGTATGATGAGCAAGAGATACACATAGGAAAGACATTCTCCATTGAGATAGGTAGAACTTCAAAAATAGAACCTTTACATGCTAAGGGATATGGATGCTCAATAAGTGGAGATCAAAGAGTAATATTAAAACTATGGAAGGAAGATCCAAATATACCTATACCTCTGCCACCATTTCAACTTCTACCTTTACAGGATGCAATTGATTATGCTCTGTTTCTTATTGAGACAACAATTAAATTCCAAAGATTTACTCCAATGACTCCTACCTGTGGAGGAAGTATTGATGTAGCAATGATTACTTACCATTCTGGATTTCAATGGATTAGAAAGAAGGAACTAATAGTAGAAAAAAATTAGTAGGTGTAGGAGGGGAGGGGTTTTTTTAAATGTCTTTAGCCGTTAGGTAATGTTATCTAACGGCTAAAGGCTTTTTATAATCCTATTCCTTATCTTAATTTTTCTATCAGCAATTCAGCTGCCTTTTTGCCTGATAATAGCATACCGCCAAATATAGGTCCCATTCTAGGTCCTCCAAATACCGCATTGCAAGCCATACCAGCAACATAAACCCCATGATAGAATTCTTTAGTATTTTCTACAATCGTTCGTTCGCCTACCTCTGCCCACATAGGTTTTTCTCCACATAAATCACCTGTTTGAGTGAACAATTTCTTACCTATCTTACGGACAATTATCTTCGCTACCTCTGCATCATGTCCGGTAGCGTCAACTACAAATTTAGCCCGAATAGTTAAAGGGTCAACATGTAATTTAGCAATATCAACTGCACTCCAGTTAAGGACAAGACCTGTAACCTTTTCTTCACGAATCATCACATCTTCAACTGAAATAAGATTAAATATTTTAGCGCCAGCCTTTATAGCTGCAGAGCATAGACTGCAAGTAGTCTCTAATGAATCAGAAATATAGTATCCTTCCTCATATCTGGTTGTTCTTATTCCTAATTCATCAAGGATTTCCTTTGATTTTTCTTGAAAGACACATTTATTATACATCATTCCTCCACCCCACATACCACCGCCAATTGACAACTTTCGTTCAAAAACAGCTGTTTTAATCCCTTTTTTAGCTAAATAGTATGCTGTGGTCAAACTTGCTGGGCCGCCACCAACAATAGCTACCTCTACCTCCATAAAATCTAACATATCCTTGCTCCATGTTTCAACAATAGCCTTTGAAATAATTATATCATCTAACTGCATTTTTTATCACCTTCCTTTTGTTTATTTCGGCATTCATCATCCGCAATTAAAATAGTATTTCTACTGCCTGATAAGGACATGCCTTAAGGCAAAGTCCACAAACAATACAACTCTCAGAGTTAAATGAAACCTTCATTGTTGTTCTGTCAATACTTAAAGCATGTGATGGGCAAAGCGGGATACAAGCCGTGCAATGAGTACATTTTTGTTCATTCCATTTAACATCTTCAGCTAATGGCTGAATACTTACCCCCAATTGCTTAAGATAGTTTAAACCACTGGTTAGGTTTTCCTTTTGCCCACTTATCTCTATAACTAATCTTCCTTCTTCGTTAGGGTTAACCTTAGCACTCAAAATATTAACCATCAAATCGTAGTCTTTAATCAAGTGATAAGTTACTGGTTGTTCAACGCTCTCTTTTGGAAATGTTAGAACCAATCGTTTTTTAATCATCTCATCTCTCCTAAAAGTAGAGAGTAGAAAGTAAAGAAAACAAGTCTCTTTCCTCTCTCTACTTTCTACTATTTACCTTTGCCTGTGGTAAGTCACAGACTCATGACCGCTTCTCCTATAGTCTTTCTTTATAAGTGGTTAGATATTTTGGTGTCTGGGTGTCTTGTGCCTGGTGTCTGGACTACATAGACTACCAAACTACCAACGGTTATCTTTCTTTTAATGCCTTTAATTTAATACCTGAATTCGCAGATGGAAGTTTTTGCACCGGTTCAGTTAGGAAAAACTCACCATTGCGTATCCATTCCTTGAGTATCCGAGCTATTTCTCTTGCTTGAGCATAGCTTGATAGTCCACCAGTAGGCACCTTTTTGTTATCTATTTCAATCACTCCACTTTTCAGTTGAGCATAATTTACCTCTCCTAAACTACCTGCTTTACCCTGTGGCTCTGTTTCGCTGTAGTCAACTATCTGTGTATAAATGTCTTCATCTCTAACAGCAGTGTAGCGACAGATTTCTTCATTAAGTATAGGAATAGGCACCCCAATTCCTACAGCTAAGCTAACTCCATAGCCAGTCATACTTACTCCTCTAATCCATTTGGGATTCATCTGTTTTAAGTCACCAAGTACGGCTAAAGTCCCTGCTGGACTTTTTGGTACCCCATTTTCACCTCGGACTACGCATGGATTATGTTGAGTTCCCTGCCAAACAATATAGCCTATTCCACCACCTAAAAATATTCGTGTGCCAATACCTATGGTAAGATAAAATGGGTCGTTTAACAAAGGAGACAATTGCCCGGCACTACAATAATTGGCGTTACCTAATCTGGGTAGTAAAACACCCATATAGGTATAAATGACTTTATTTGAAAGATTGACGGCAACATTATAATTCTGATAGCAATTTCTCGGATTAAAAAGCACCGCTTCATTCATATCTTTGATGTTAATCCATGTTTCAAGTTCTTTAAGTGGATAACAATCAGTACCGTAAGAAATGGCTCTTAATCGAATATCTTTACCTGCAACCAAATCTTCAATTATATAGCCACCACCGTATTTGAATGCCCCTGGATAAATGGTATTCGCCGGGTCATTTTCGGGTATTTGGGTTGCCCCTAAATAAACATCTACTGCGGCTAATCCTGTATAAGCCGGAACATTATTTAACCAGACCTTCTGAGCTTTTATTTTTGGCTTAGAATGACCAAAATTGAAATAAGCCCCTGATGAACACATCGGTCCAAATGTAGCTGTAGTAACTACATCCACCTCTTTGGCTGTCTGCTCAACTCCTTTTTTAGCCACAAGGTCAATGATTTCTTCAGCCGTTACTACTACCGCTTCACCTTTCTTAATCCGTTCGTTAATCTGGGCAATTGTTTTCATTTCTCCTCCTGAAAATACATTTACAAATTACGATTTTCATTCTCATTTATGCCGACTTAAGTGGTCGTCCATTCTTTGATTATCAGACTACTCTTACTCCCTTCACTCAGGCACATAGACACCAGCCAGACGACTACCTCTGAACGGTTACTCAAATTCTACCTTTGGGACTTCTTTTGCTGCTTCAGGTGCCTCAAAATAGGTTGCCTCCTCAAAGTTAAAGATATTGGCGAAAAATCTTCCAGGAATTCGTTTAATAATCATATTGTATATTCTTACAGCCTCATTATATCGTCTTCTTTCAACTGCAATCCTGTTTTCAGTCCCAGATAATTCATCCATCAATCGAATAAAGGTCTGGTTTGCCTTCAAATCAGGATATCTTTCTATAATCACCAATAATCTTCCCAGTGCACTTTCTAATCCTGTATATGCCTTAATTTTCTCCGGGATAGTGTTAGCTCCTGCTAATTTTGCGCGGGCATCGGCAATATGAGTAAAAACCTCCTTCTCATGTTTCATATACCCCTTGGTAGAACTAACTAAGTTGGGTATAAGGTCATTCCTTCGTTGTAATTGATTCTCTACCTGTGCCCATGCAGAAGTAATGCTTTCTTTAGCAATCACCATACGATTGTAGTAGGAAAAAATCCACCCTACAGTCGTCATCAGCATTAAAATTATAACTCCCACTACTACCAAACCAATAATACATCCTTTTTTCATTGTTTTTTAACCTCCTCTTAAATTTATGCATGCTCTTGGATAAATTTGAGCGTTGACTTTATTGGTCTTCTTGAACAGCTAATTTCCCCTTCACCCTCAACTTAATTAACAATTCACAATTTTTTGTCAAATTCAAATATTAAAATTGATAATTGTTAATTATTATTTAGGGGCTAACCTTAACCATTTATCCGAAAACCTAGTGTCGTGTTGAGGAAATTCTGCACTATTTTCAAGGAGTATCACCCCTAATCAAATATAGGTGGTGGGTGGTGGGTAATAGGTAATATCCCCACTACCTACTACCCATAACCCATCACCTAAAACCTATCTCGAGCTCTATGACACGATACTGGTGCAAAACTTAGTCAACACGACACTAGGACGGTTCACTTTTGTTTGAAAGCTTGTGGGTATCTTAACGATTCTAATCCTGACCTGTCCTGAACTTGGTTCAGGACCAGGACAGGTTTTGGCGATTCGATTATAGGTTATCGGTTATCAGTAATCAGGTTATTGGGTAATCAGGTAGGGTAGGATACCGATTACCGATTACTGATTACCAACCTTGCGATGCAGGTGTAATCTAATCATAGGAAATTGTCTGAAAATGAACCGTCCCAATATTTACTTTTCCCATGCGACGGACAATCAGAATATCTTCAATTGACCACTTATTTTTTATATCAGTAGCTATTGTTTCTAATTCTCCTATTGTATACTGGGTCGGTTCAAACTCAATATAAAAAGTCTTCCCCTCATTTGATACATCCCTCCTGACTAATCCATAATGAATAACTAAATAGCCACATTCTTGTTGTTTAATCTTTTTGTTTACTGATGATGGCTCAATGGGTTCCCATATAATTTCAACCATCTTTTTTCCCTTTTATCTAAATTTTACCTACTTCTTATTATAATCATTTAATTTGTATTTGTCAATGATTTTATTCGATGGCATCAATTTTAATGGGATTCATGACCAGGACAGGTATATGAAACTTCTCACAAACTCACAAAAAGACAACCGACATATCTCTAACCTTTTGATAAATAAGTATTAATCTGTGTCCAGCTACGTGTATCTGTGGGCTTCATGCAAAGAGGGTGTTGAAAAAGTCCTCGCACCCAACAATGGATTAAAACTAATAAGTAATTATTCCTTGACAATTTTTCATCTACTCTCATCTAAGAATTTTTTAATTTTTTTATTTTTTTACTTGATTGTATAGGAAAGTATAAACCGTAATTTCCCCAAATTTTAAGTAATATGTAATCTTAAACTTTCTATTAGTTTTCTTGTTTGTTTAGGTATTTCAAGGTCTACCCAGTGGGTCGAAACTTTTACTCTTCTATATTTACTTAAGTTTAATAGCACATCTAAAGGACTATATTCACTCAACAGGTCTTTTTCAATCAACCGTTGATAGATTTTGTAATAATACACCAGAGAAAGGTAATTGATAAACATCCAGCCTTCCATAGAATAATCACTCCTCATATAACTTCTGTCAGCCTCCAGAGTATTCTTAAAGGTATCAATCATCTGTTCTACTCCCCCTCTGCTTTTGAAATACTCAAAGACTTTTGTGGCAGGTAGATTCTTCAGGTTCGTAATCAAACCAATTGTGCCAAAAGTAGGTTGTTTTTGGTGAAAATTTTCTATCGTATACCCAAGCTCAGAATGAATCTCTATCCGGCCAAGATAATCTTGTTCTTCTTTTCCCTTTAAGCTATCATCCACAAATACCCATATCGGCAAATCCTTACCACACTTGTAATACCAGATGAATCTCTTTTTAAATTTAAAGTAGCCTTCAAAATTCTTTTTTGTCCCTTCCTTTAACATTTTGTACTCTATTAGGTTGCTGTTCCTCTTTAAAGGCAGGATATACCATAGTCCCTCTTTCTCTAATAACCGCCTGTTATCTTCAGAATAAAAACCTTTATCTCCTATGACAATTACTTCTTTTATCCCACTTTCCTGGATGGTTGCTTTGAGCGAACTTACATCTCGAACATTGCCCGGTAGCATCCTGTAAAATAAGGGAATCTTTTGGTCAAAGGAGAAAATGAAAAGAAGATTCAATTGGGGAGTGAAATCAAACTGACTATTATATCCCTTCTCTGCCAGAATTATATCTTCTGATAAGGGAAATACATGGGTGAGATCGATCAGAAGATTCTCACTTCCACAAATAAAACCATTTAAAAACTCTACTATGGTTTTTCTCTCTCTTCCCACAGATTCCAATATCTGGTGCAAAACATTCTTGCTTAAATAGGTATCCGGGAATTCTTCGGAAAGCCAGCTATCATGATAATGAAGTTCCATATGCTTTAATGGAGATTGGTACATCAGCCTGAAGCATGAAAGGGTAAATAACTCCTTCCATCTAATAGGAAAGTATTCCTTTAGTCTTTCTATTATTTCTTTGTTCCCTTCTATTAAAAAAAGGCTTGCCCCACATTCTTTGCAGGTTGTAGGACGGTTAATTCTATATCCAGGTTCCTTCAAGCCTATGGGTGTTAACCTACCCAGATACCCTTTGGTAATCTTTCTGGCTCTCTTCAATCTTTTATCCCAGATGCTCGTCACTTCATATAGATAAAAATTCTCACCTGTCTTGTGAATTGCTGTTCCTTTCCTTTTATATTTTAACACCCAATTTGGATATTTCACCTTCATAATTTCCTACCATTTTCATATTACTTATTAAGTAATATCATAAAATAAGATTTTTGTTAAGGGGAAAATAGATTTCTTACACACAAACTGGGGAACAACGAAGTGTTTTTCTATGTAACTTGGTTATATTTAAGAAGTTAGGAAGAAAGCGGCCTTATAGGAGCTAGGCGGATATCAGGATTTTGTTGTAAAAGGAGAGGTGACAATATATGCCTATTACTTAAATCGGGGGAAGTTACGGATTAATTGGTGCAATTATACCCGAGGGATTTGATGAGTTCATAGTATATCCCAATCCATTCAAACCAGTAAGAGGAGATGAATATATATTTTTTGAAGGATTACCAGAAAATAGTAGAATAAGGATTTATGACATAGCGGGCAATTTAATAAAAGAGGCAATAGATAAAGAGGCAATTTGGGAATGGGATGTAAGGGATAAAGAAGGTAAAAAAGTAGACAGTGGCATTTATATCTATATCGTGACAACTGACGAAGGGTTGAAAAGGATAGGGAAGATAGGGGTGATTAGGTGAATAAAAGTTACTTTTTGGAAGATTAACGAGTGATTTGGAGGAATTTTTATTCTTTTATTCCTTCGTTTTTTCGTTGTTTTGTTTTCTGTCATCTCTGATAAGAGGCGATAAGGAGTATATTTTCTTTTCTGGCAATATCAGTAGCACTGGGATGGATATAGAATCCACACATTACCTTGAGTATTTCCCCTTTTACATCCCCTAAATTCTTTAAGCATTTTACAAACTGGTTGATTTGAGCTTTCTTTATTTTTGATTTACACTCACCAAAAATCTTAATCTTGTCTCCTTGTTTTGTTATCCCTTCACCATAAAGATTTATCTCCACCTCTTTGCTATCTACTTTAAAGAATCTGCGTTCTAATTCGCCTTTTACATCTATTCCCATATGTCGAAACAAATAGCTTGGGATAACTACTCTGGCAATATCTTCTATTCCAAAACCAATTGTATCAGATAAAGAGCCTACCGCAGTAGCTAAGTCTCCTACTTTTTTTTCTGTATTAGTTTGAGCTTGAGCAAGTTTTTCTACTGCTAATTCTAATTTTGTAAGGCTTCCTTCAGTCTTTTTCTGAGCCTGAGCAAGTTCTTCTACTCTTACCTCAGTCATTTTCTGAGCCTGACCAAGGTCAAATACTACTGCTTTTAAATCACTAAAATCCTGTCGAAGAAGTTTAATCCCTTCAGTCTTTTCTTCAACTACCTTAACTACAAAATCATAAAGTTCTGTTGAAATTGCCATCTTTATCACCCTCTATTTTTTATTATACATAAAATTAGTATTAATTGCAAGTATTTTTTTCAGGTTTTTACTAAAAAATTGATTTCTGTTACATTTTAAGGTAGATGGTTTGACCTACGGTCTGGGAATAAAATATCAAAGCTATCAATTAGACTTTGCCAATGTATCAAGTGGTGAGATGGACGGTTCAGAAGATATGAACCGCATATCATTTTCAATAAATTGGTAAACGGATTTAGCGGAGATAATTGGTAAGCGGATTTAGCGGAGATAATTAGTAATCGGATATATCGGATTAAACAGATAAATAAAAGAGAAAAAATCCGATAAATCCGTTCAATCCGATTACTAAAAATAGAAAAAAATCTGTCCAATCCGATTATCCAAAGAAATAAAATTATGATTTATGAACTGGAGTTTCGTGAATTTTCTATGATTCCTTTTACCTTTAATCTTTGCGTTCTTTGCGGTTAAAAAAGGATAAATCGCAAAGGACACAAAGTAGTAACGCAAAGAACACAAAGGGAAGAAAATAG
>JBFMDD010000129.1:0-2041 GCA_040754115.1 bacterium | reverse complement strand
ACTACATGCATCTAGAATACCAGGAATATATTATACAGGTATTGTCGAAACAAATGGAAATAAAGGAACCGAATATAATGCGTACATATTTGAGGGTGGAAATATGGTATTTACCTACCCTCAGAGAGCTTGATTAATACAACTCATCAACTTTTCGATTGTTTTTTCTTTACTCATATTACTAGTGTCAATAACTATATCTGCCATCCTTTCTTGCTCTCTATAATCAATTCCGTAATCCTTCCTCCATTCCTTTGCCTCTATCTTCTCCCTTTCTAAAATACTCTTCTTTGCTTCTTCAAAGCTAATCCCATCTCTTTCAGCAGTCCTTTTAGCCCTTTCATCCGCTGCACATTTAATCCATATTTTATAATCAGCTATATCTTTCAGCATGTAAATAGAAAGCTTACCACAAATTACTACATTGCCTTTCTTTGCTAGTTTAACCTGCATTTTGTCTATATCTTCATGAAATCTTTTCTTAGTTCCTTCTTTTGATAACCATACACTCAACACTTGTTTAGTCTGATGTTTAGCAATGGAATGGCTTTTGAAATATTCACCAGGAGAAAAGTATTTTACTTTCAACTTCTCCGCAAGTAATCTAGCTATAGTGGACGAACCAGAGCCAGGCAATCCTGTTATTGCTATTACAGGCAATTAACCACCACTTATTACTTTGAAGAATTCTATTGTATCGCCGTCCTTCACCATTTCATCCTCTGGCACTATTTTGTTATTTAGCTTAACTATATAGTTTGGCAAGATGACGTCCAGCTTTTTAGCTAATTTAGCAACACTCATCTTGCTATCTATCTTAACTTTTTTTATCTTGCTTTCGTGAATAACTTTAATCTTCATGAAAAAGAATTAGTAATGAGAGATAAAAATGTTTAACTTTAGTCTATTAAGACAGCTGATAGGATTGATACTAATATTAGCCGCGTGGACAGATCCTTTCTTATTAGGACCAGATTTCCAGATAATTGCTTTCATACTTGGTTTTGACATGATGACATTGATACCGAAAGTAGCCATCTTCGGCATAGATTATTTTTGGGATATATCTGGCTATGGCTTGTTCTTGCTCTTACAGGTGGCAGAGGACATACTTTTTGATTTCTTCACAGTAGGGAGAATAATAGAGCTAATATTGAAGCCAGCAGTGGTATTTTTAATCATATTTATTAATGGGTTTGGTTTTTGGTTAGCATTCATAGCTGCAGTTATAGATTTTATATTTAATTTCCAGAAAAAAACACTGTAAAACTTTAAAGAGATTAATTACCAAAAGAATAATAATTTTTTTATATAATTTAATTGTTGATGCTGGAGTCGCCTAATCCGGTATGGCACAAGCCTGGAATTGGCAGATGGAAAGCTTGCGAGCGAAAGCTCTTACGCGTTCAAATCGCGTCTCCAGCGCTCTTTAATTCTTAAGTGAATGAAAAATAATTTAATAGATTAAGGGGTAGTAGTATAGCTTGGTCTAGTATTCCAGCTACTATGTTTAGCTAATACTAGCATTGCTGGATTGGGGTGCTGGCGACCCGAGAGATGTCTATAACGTCCGGGAGTTCAAATCTCGGCTACCCCACAAGTTTTTTATTTGTTTAAATTTATTGACTATATGTTCTTATGAAAATAGGCGTTTATGCTGCTCATGATGATGATGCACTTGTAGCAGTAGGGGGTCTATTATCAAGATACTCAAAAGAAGGCAATAAAATATTTTATTTAATATTTACTGATGGTAGAGCTTCACACAAAGCTGTTTTAAATATTAATAAAAACCCAACAGAAGAAGTAGTTAAAAAAACACCGAAAATAGAAATAAAAAATGCATTAAGTTTTTTGGATATAAATTCTTTATATTTTTTAGACTTTTATGATAGAAAATTAGAAAAAAATGAAAAAAACGCAGAAGATAAATGTAGAGAAATAACTATGAAAGAAAAACCTGATATTATATTTTTTCAATTTCCTGATGCTCATCCAGACCATAGGGCTGCAAATAAAATTATGAAAAAAATAATTAACA
>JBFMDD010000128.1:0-2198 GCA_040754115.1 bacterium | reverse complement strand
TTTCTAAATTATATTTTGTATAGTTATACCCTCGTTTGGCCTCTTCAATAACTTCCCTTACTTGAGGAGGTGCTTCTCTGGATGGAGCATCTTGTGGAGGGGAAAAAGGATATTCCTTAAAATACAGATGAGGGTTAAAATTGGCAATTATTATGGTTACTGCCTTCCCATCCTTAGACCTTCCGGCTAAGGTTGCAAAACCCAACTTATCTGTACCTGTACAACTGATTCGTATTGGAGTCTTCTTCATCATGGCAAATCCCTTAAAGGCATAATATACAGGCTTAGGAGTACCATCAGGATAGACTATGGTAGCATCTTCGAACTTTGCTATCTCTGGGCCAAGAATTGGCACCATAGAGAGACCACCAAATCTATTGCATATTTTAACATCTCCATTTAAAAAGTGGATTAAAGTAGCAATATCATGGCTAGCTATATGAGCAGTATCAAATGCCTGATGATATCTTTTAGCAATCGTGCCTGCTAATTCTATAAGCCATTCCAAACTAACGGATAATGGCGTTCCATAAAGAGGACTTATTGGGTATTTAGCCAGAATATCTTGAACCTTAAGAGCTTTTTTATAGGCATGATAAGGAATCTCACTATAATGTTGCCAGGAGTAATAGTCAAATGGAACATTATGCTTTTTACAATACTCAAATAGTCCAATAACCAATGGTGGATCTATTGATGCAGGATTTATACCCCCAACCACGAAATTTTTATCTACTGATTTTATCGCCTTGGCCCAGGTAGCATAAAGTTTATAAAACTCCTCTGGTGTTCCACCCCATCCACAGCCAGGTAAATCAGTCTCTGGTTCATTCCAAAACCTCCAATATTTTATCTTAAAGTGATGTCCATTTGCCCAACCTTTGGTTAAGTGCATCACAATATGTCTAATCACCTCATAATATTGCTTGTGAGTCCCAACAGGACCAATCACTTTCTCATTCTCCAGCGTTTTTATCAACTGACAATGAATTCCAACAATGGGTTCAAATCCATATTCTAAGGCAGATTGAATATACCAATCCAGTTTCTTGAAATCATATTCAGAAGGATCTGCTGGATCTGCATTTAGGTTACCACTTTTAGGGAATATATTACCTTTACCTACTTCTACTGCAGTAAACCCCACATCCTTTAATATTTGCCATCCTTCTTCTGTTTCAGCACCAGCTACACCATATAGTAATTCAATCTCTCCTTTTTCATCCATATAATCAACATTGATATCAACTGTAGCTTCACATTGATAAGTTTTTTTTCCTCTAACTTCACCTTTGGATTCTTTTAAAACTCTGATTGCTTGCTCAAGCAGACTTAATGCTCGCTCTTTATCTCCCTGAATAGCTGCCTCTCTTGACTCCCTATCAAGCTCTTCTGCCTCTTGTGTATCATAACCTTGAGCCTTTTTCTCTTTGAGTAAGTGGTGAAATTCTTCTACCTTCTTTCCCGAGCTAACTTCTGGAGCCACATCTTCTTTTGATTCAATCTCAAAATCTACTATGTTTGACTTAATCTTACCTTCCCATCTTCCCTCTGCGTGTTGAGAACCCCAGGAATTGTATATACAGCTTAGAGAATACTTACCCGGTGTAGCAAGATAGTCCTGAAATTCATCAATATCTTTTCTTCCTAAAGGAATATCCTTCAAGTTTCTCTCTAATTCTATCGCCTCACCTTTTTTAAGCTCAACTACCTCTGGCCAGGTAAAGGCTACAGGACCAATGTAGGTTAAGGTATATCCTTGAGGTGTCCTTAGTTCATAATCCAGGGAATTCTTTGCTGCGTCCATCTCACTTAGTTTTATATTATTAGAACTTAGATTAGTAAGCCTTATTTTTATCATAATCGGCTCATTAAGCTTAAAGCTTTTCTTAAGCGAGAGAGTAAGTTGTAATTCCTCTTCACGAGCATTACATAGATTAACACTTAACAGTAAGGCTAAGGCAAAAAACAGCTTCTTATACATAATTACCTCCGATTATTACAGCTATAAGGGCAATTCCTATGAAGATTGAAATAATTAGTTTGTTCATGTTATCCACCTCCTCTGAAAAACGCTGTAACTCTAATAATTCGGGCTACAGGCTACGGGCTACGGACTACAGCCGGCTGGAGCCCGAAGCCCGGAGCCTGAAGCCAACATATCATCTTTAGTTTTTCATATATTGTGTAGAGCGCAA
>JBFMDD010000127.1:0-3244 GCA_040754115.1 bacterium | reverse complement strand
ACAAGGATCAAGGTGCAAGGAACAGGGGCTTTCCCTACTCTTTACCTCTTGCCCATTGATTTCACAAGTGCTGTTTCCAACCCCATTAGCATCCTTCTCTTTTCCATTCACCTTAATCCTTGAACCTTTTTATCCGAAAACCTTCATAGTATTCTCGTATATCTTCAAATAAAAGTAAATTTTTCTTCAGGCAAGAATTCTTTTAATTTATCCACCACAATTTTTGTTATTTCCTTAAGTCTTTCTTTGGTTTTTGCCTCAAATCTTAAGACTAAAATAGGTTGAGTATTTGATGCACGGATGAGACTCCAACCATCTCCAAATAAAATTCTAATTCCATCAATATCAATCGTCTCATATTGTTGTTTAAAATAATCTTTAACTTCATTTACTATCTCAAATTTTTTAGTATCCGGGCAGTCGATTCTTATTTCAGGGGTCGAATAGTACTGTGGAATGTCTGATAATAGTTCGCAGACAGGTTTATCCGTATTTGATAAAAGTTCTAATAGTCTGCAAGAGGCAAAGATAGCATCATCAAATCCCAGATAATTATCTCTGAAATACATATGACCACTCATCTCACCGGCTAACAGGGCATCATTTTCTTTCATCTTAAATTGGATATTTGGATAACCTGTTTTACCCATAATAGGTGTCTCACCATATTTTTTAATTTCGTCAATTAGCGACTGAGAACATTTGACATCAAAAACCACAGAGACTTTTTTATCCTCAGGAATTTCTTGTAATGTCCGTTTCCTGACCATTTCACGGAAATAAAGTATCAGCAATTTATCTCCCCAAACAATAGAACCTTGATTATCAACAATTCCTATTCTATCTCCATCGCCATCATACCCGATACCTACTTCTGCCTTTTCTGAGATTACCTTCTTGCTTAAATCCTGCATAAATTCGGTAACTGTAGGGTCAGGAAGATGATTTGGGAAGTTACCATCTGGGGTGCAATATAATTCTATAACCTCACAACCAAGCTCTTTTAATAATTTAGTTGCTATCGGTCCCACTGTTCCGTTTCCTGCATCCACAACTATTTTGAGTTTTCGCTTAAGTTTTATTCTCTCTTTTATAGTTTTAAGATAATCATCTAATATATTTTTCTCTTCTAATTTTCCCTCGCCTGTTTTAAACTTGTTGGATTCAATTATTTCACGGATAACCTGAATCTGTTCTCCAAATATTGCATCCGACCTTTTACGGAGTTTAAAGCCATTAAATTCAGGTGGATTATGGCTTGCAGTAACCATAATTCCGCCATCTCCATTTAAGTGAAACAAGGCAAAATAAAGAACTGGTGTTGGGCATAATCCAATGTCAATGACATTACATCCTGTTGAAAGAAGCCCTTTGATTATTCCGCCTGCCAAATCTTTTGAACTTAAACGATTATCCCTTCCAATGATTATATCCTTACCGTCAACATAAGTCCCAAATCCCTTACCTATTTTCTCTGCCACTTCTGTGGTCAAATCTTCATTCACTATTCCTCTAATATCATATTCTCTAAACATCAGTTTATTAATCATTAGTAATTCCTCCTTGAAAGTAATTTTGAATTGATTTGGTCGTAGAGTCTGTATGTTCACTGCAAGTCATTATTCGACTTCTATAACTCTAATTTTCGATAAATTTCTTTCCGATGTCCTATTCGCAACAAGTACACTGTGTCTGAATCAAAAGAAAAAATCACGACCTGTATGGTTAAGTTCACTAATGAAAATGAAACTTTCATCTCACACTACAAGAAAAATAGAAACTGATAGAAATATAATGGAAATTTATAGAAATTGATTGAAATTGGTAGTAAAAAACAATGAATTTCCATAAATTTTTGCTTCGCAACATTCTTCGAATTCAACTAATTTCAATTTATTTCTATCTTGCATTGTGTGATTTAACTCTCTTAAAAACTGATACATGAGTCTTTATTATTCTAACCGCACAGGTTGCAAAATTTTCAATCACGGCACAATCCCCCGCCGTCCGCTGCAACGCGTGGTTAGGCAACTTTCTGGAGTGTATTAACCAACTCTCTACCAGAAATTGGAGAAGGTAGCGGTTTACCATCCTGTCGATAAATTCTTATCGTTTCTGCTACAATCTGGCATAACTCGTCGAAAACCCTGTATTCATTATCTCCATGACACCCTCCGTAGAAAAGCTCTGGACAACTGCCTATGAAGCACCCATCCTCATCAGACCACTCCACAATCTTTACATATCTAGATTCTTCATCCATTTCTTGGTCTCCTCTATGGCAAGACGGACAGCTTTTTCTTGATAGTGCTTTGCGTCATCGCCTTCTTTCCCTGAAATAGTAATCGGCTTCGTGACATTTGGATGAGCAAAGTTACGATGATCTCCTTTGCCTCCTCTGTCAACAAAACCTGCTTTTTGTAAATCTCTTATGAGATCCTTAATCTTCCTTGGCATTTTCTATCCTTCTTGCCTAACGACTGAGTTCACCTGCCCGAGCGAAGCGAGGGTCAGGTGCAGCGATTCGTTAGGTGGCTTTTATAAATGCTACCTGTTTAGAAAATTAGAACTCCACGAATTCTTTTGGATAGTGAGAGAGATCCAGTTTTTCTTCATCGGGAATAGGACGAATTCCCCACTGTTGCATGGCCAAGGCTCCAAAAAGCACCTCGATAGACTTACCATCTTTGTCGTCGCCAATCTGGTCGACAACCATAGCGTGAGTGGAGATCAGATGTCCTTCTACCTCCGCCTGAAGAAGGGCTGTTCTGTTGGTTTCCTTCACTTCTCCACCCAGTGCAATTCGGATTGGGTAAGGTATTCTCGAGGTGCTAAGGACCGCTGCAACCGTAGGGATCACATAGGTATTACGAGCCCCCGTGTCGAACAGCGTCCAACACTCCCGTCCGTCAATTTTAATCATCTGCCGTATTCTTCCCACAATGTACCTCCTTTTTTGTTTCCATTTTGTTACAGGATACTCTGTCAATTTTTATTTTTTTATTCTAACGATAAAGCTCACCTGCCCGAGCGAAGCGAGGGTCAGGTGCAGCGATTTGTTAGGCATATACTAATTTACCTTTAGGTTGTGGGATATACCGCCCCAATTCTTTTGCAGTCTCAATCCACTCCTCTATAATAACTTCAGCATTTGAAAGTGCTTCTATATATGTCTTTCCATCTGCCATACATCCAGGCAATTCAGGCACCTCAGCAATAAATGCTTCATCTTCCTCACTCCAAT
>JBFMDD010000126.1:0-7677 GCA_040754115.1 bacterium | reverse complement strand
AGCGATATAGTTCTATCAGCTTGTAAATTCCCTCCTCCTGTTAATCCTATTCCTGCAAGAATTTGCCGTGTATCTCTTACAATATTTGTTGGAATATCCCCATCAACAAGAGCATTCCAAACAGGAATAGCAGAAATTATCCCAGTTCCTGTTTGGGAAAGAAATTTTCTTGTCGTAGTAATATTTCCTGCTAATCTCTCCCATTTTGGAGTAGCGTTTCCAATAATCAAATCTCCCAAAACAGGAGAAGCAGTTACTGTATCTAGATGAAATGCGGATAGTAAATTATGACTTACTTCTACAGTTCCAAATTCATACCCTGTTGCAGTTGCATTTACTTTAAGATATTGATTAGCACTTCCAATTGAAATTTCTCCAAAGATTGTAGTGTCAGAAAGAAAGGGAATACAATATTTTATCCAAGAGGTTTTTCCCGTGCCTCCCTGTGAAACAGGTACTCCTTGAAGCCCTGTTATCTCACCGGTCGGAACTATTGTCCATTGCTCATTCATTTATACTGTAAAATTGCTTTTGGGAAGAAGAAAAGAACCACTAGAAATTTCTTTTTTTTCTGCGGTTCTTAATTCTTCTAATGCTTCTTGAAAAAGGCTTTTCCATAAAACAATCCTTTCATCATTCATTAGAATTGGCTCTAATTCGCATAATGCTCCATAAATTAAGACTTCTGGAGCATAATCAGTAAAATAATTTGTATCAGTTGTTTCAGTTAAAGTTGGCGAATATCGGTAAAATAATAAGTCAAATGAATATTCTTTATCAGGGGCAGGATAAATTAAAAATTCTTTCTGATTTGGCAAATAACAAAAGTATCTAGGCAGTCCTATTTTATTATCTTTCATTACGATTTTCTCATCTTCTCTAATTAAGCTGTAATAAGTATCCCCACTTTTTACTTTAAAATGAATAACCTCTTTATAAGGAGCAGATATAAAAGTAGATCCACTATAATATCCCATTGGAACATTGATAAAATTATCAGAAGTTAAAGTAATAGCTCTTACTTGCATATAATTAAAATTATATTGCCTCTCAAGCTTCCTTTGAGCTATATTGATAGCATCTTTTATCTGGATAGATAAATCTGTCCGATTAAGATAGTCAGCTACCTTATTTTGAATATCTCCAAAATTCATTTCAATCTATTTTTTTAGGTCTTCCCTTTTTTACTTCATTTTCCTCATCTTTTTTATCTTCCTCTTTTACAAGGAATTCCTTGCCTACTTTGTAATTAGGAAAATTATCTTTTACATATTCTGCAAAATAAGCAGGAAGAATAAAAGTCTTCCTATCTTCCTGCAAAAGTTCTCCCAATAAAGAAGTTCTGTCATCAGGAATTTCCTTTATTACTTTTATCTTTAACCTTCTTTCAAAATCTTCTCTTATCCCTGGCATTTTTTATCACCTCCTAATTTAAATTATAGTTGATTCCTTTAAATTAGTCTTTTTGTCGTTGTTTTATATTCTGGATATCTTTCTAACATTCTTAATAAATCTTTAGGATCTTGGGTTAATCCTAATTTTTCCCATTTTAGAAATATTGTTCTAGGAATTCTACCCGCTAATTTCATTTCTTTCCCCTTTTTCCATATCTCATCGGTATTTTTTCTATCTTCATAATTAGCTTTTAAAATATCCGCTGTTTCCTCTCCATAAACAAAGATTATCTTATCCCCTCTAAGTTTTGTTTTTAAAAGCTTCAATTTTCTTACCTTTTAAAAATAATATCTACACTAAAGGTAAAACTAGGCGTCATTCCTCCTATTGTATATTCAATCTTTAAGTAACTACCTATTCCTGTCAATCTTAAGCTATCTTTTCCTGTTGTTGTCTTTTGAGAAAAGGATGTATGAGTATACCAATTTTCATTATCTGGCGAATATTTTATAGTTACATCTAAAGTAGGATATGTTCCACTAACTGCTGTTATATTTAAGAAAATCTGGGCTTCTATATAATCAGAACAACAGGTAGAATAAGAATTTCCCGAAGATGTTCTTGTTTCTAAGGATAATATAGGTTCTTTTATCATCTCATTATATTTTTAATGAAGGGGAAGCTTTTCAACCTCCCCCTCCGTTATCTCTCCAATTACTACTAACTTGTTGTTAAATTAGTAATTCTCCCATTTGCCTTCTCTGCCCGAGCTTCTAAAGTATGCTCAACTGTTATGTCAAAGATACGGCTGTCTCCCGTTCTTGCTAACTCTGTTCTAGCTACAGGATCAAGAGTTGCCTTTTTCCAGTAGTTTAAATCTAGAATTATCACTACATCAGTAGGCATTATCCTATGAGGTTTAATGGTTAGTGAATAAAAATCATTCACATAAACATCAACAGTTGCCTCTAGTTTTTTATTTTCTACCATTGTTCGGTAATTCCCAGATCCAGCAAACTCGCTGAATTTCCGCTTCTGGAAAGCTCCACAGAATACTGTATTGGGATTTCCTCCCTCTACAAAAATATTCTGGCAAACTCCCTTTACAAGAGCTTCAGTAAGTACACGAGCTGTACCTCCTGTTACTGTTCCATCTGCATTAAGGGTAGCATCTGAGGCTTTATCCAAATTGGAAATGATCCAATTCAATGCTCCCCGCATTTTTCTTGCTGTATCTGCAGCTCCATCAACCCTTACTTCTCTCAAAAAGGCATATTCTGTATCTTTGGCAAGCTCTTTCATAGCTTTAGTTGTCTGATTAGCAATTTCGCTATCCCTTCCTGCTGAAACTACTTTTTCCATTGTTCTGGAAATTCGGAAAGTCTTTGCTTGTATTTGGCACATATTATATTCTCGCACTGTAGGTGTTACTGCTAATGCAGTTCTGTCATCCCCTTCCAATTGTGCATTAGAAGCCGCTGCAGATAATGAATCTTTTTGCCATTCGTGTTTTGTATTGGTTGCCTTAACCTCTCCAATTGTAGAATAAAATTGGGTATCAACAGGAGAGATATTTGTAATTACATCAGACAAATCTTCCCTTATCCCTACTGCCTCATATGTTTTAAATGTATTTGTTGGCGGTGCCATTTTTATCTACCTCCTTTAGCTAAAATATAAGCAGCCCAGTCTTCTTCTAGTCCGCTTTGTTTAGCTTTTTCTAAAAGGGATGTTAAATTTTTTGATTGTCCACTGACAATCCCAGCAGGTTGAATATTGGGATTAGAAAGAATTCCTTCTTTCTTCTGAAGATTTTTATCGGCATTATGCAAGTCGTAAATCTTGCTAATAGCTGTTATAACTCTAACTGCGGTTTTTCCCAATCTAGGATTTGTTAATGTTAATATATCATCTTCAGTCAATCCTAATTCTTTTTTCGCAAACTCCCCTATTTTAGAAGCCTTTATTTCAAAGTCAGGAATTTGTGTTTTTATATCAGCAAGAATCTTTTCTTCTTCTTCCCGCTGTCTTACCATATTTTCTGTATATTCCTGTCTTTTGGCGATTAAATTTAATTTAACATTCATAAGCTTATTAACTTCATCAATTTCGCCTTCTTGCTGTTTAGCTTCAATTTGATTGTCTAAATATGCTAACACTTCCGCAGGATTTTGAAAATATGCTTCTTCAAGAGATTTAGGTTGAAATTGAACTTGTTGGGATTTAAAAGCCTCTCGTTCTTTCTCAAATGCTTTTCTTTCCTCTGCTAATGACATATACTTCTTATTCCATCCACTTTGCATAGCCTTATAAAAAGGCAAGTGCTCTGGAGGGATACGAGAAGTATCAACTTCGGCGAGGTCAAGATTGCTCATTTCCTCTGAGGTATAATATGACTTCCCCTCTGGAGTCTCAACCTGCTGACTTTCTGATTGGTCTTCAACAGAAACATTAGGTTCAGGAAAATTGGCTAATACAGCTTCTTCTTGATTACCTTCTGTCTGTAAAGCATCCATTTACATCACCTCTTTTAAAATTTAAAGTATTATTTTATAATATAAAATTAAATTTGTCAAGAAATTTTTTCTTTAATTCTATTTCTTTTAAATTTCTCTCTGTTATCTCTTGGTTATCAAGAAAAGTTTCAAAAAATACTTGAAATTTATTTAGAAAATAGAGATAAATGTAAATTCTTTCTCTTTTTTCTTTTTCTTTTTGTTGACTTCTTTCAAATTCTTGAAACAATACATCTCTAAATTCTTTAAAAAACCTTTTATATAAAGGGTTATCTAAAATTTCTTTTGCATTTCTTGCATTTTTTGCTATTTCATCCATATCCTTATGGCATTCCTCTTAAAGCTTGTAATTCTTGACCCAAATTAAAAAATGCTTCAGGTTGAGAAGGTTGAGAAGCCTCTAATGGCAAAGGTGGCACTTGTTCTCCTTTTTGCGTAGCCATTCCTTGATATTGAATCCCTAATTTATCTGCTAAAATCTTTAAACCGCCAATAACAGCATCCATATTTCCTTGCAATATAAACATTGTAATTCGCTCAAATAATGCTTGCAAATCTTCCTGTCTAATAGGTTCAGTAATGAAATCACTTACATTTTTCTTTCCCATCGCCTCAATAAGCTCTTTCATTACATTGTAAACATTTTGAGGCGATATGATGGGAATGCCAAATTTACCTATTTGTGTAAATAATCCTAGCAATTGTTGCATTTGAGTAATAATTATCTGTTCGTTTCCCCCTATTCCAGCATTGACTGAAATATCATATCTTCCAATAATATTTTCAGGACTAATTTCTATCCATTTATTAAATAAGCGAATACTTTGAGTTTTTTTGAAATATTTAATGTTCAGATCAACTACAAAGTTGACTATTCTTGCTATCCCCACTCCAAAAATTCTAGCCATTAACTCTAGTCTTTGTTGGCTAGCCTGCATAATAGCCAGCACCCCTCTTGCCGTTTTATTCAAAGTATTAGGATCTAATCCTTGACTGTATCTTGAAATGCCTGTTGCATCTCTTTCCTGAGTTATCAACTCAAATAAACTAAATACCCAAGGTTGCATGGGAGGAAAATTAACAGATTCGTATCCTCCTAAACCTTCTGTTGTTACAATACCTCCTGGAAATCTATTGTTTCTAAACTCAATAGGATTGATTTTTAATTTATCAATAAGCACTACAGAATTATTTGAATAATTGACATTATTGAGGAATTGCCTGATTAAATCAGTCCTTATTATTTGATAAAGTTTTATATAATCTGCTAAAGCTTCTCCCCATAGTCTATGAGAAACTTTATTTGTTACAGTAGCAAAAAAAGGATGTCTTCCATAAGGATTTTCAACAGGTTCTTCCAAAAAAATGTTTCCACAGATTACCGCTCTCATAGGAACAGAACTTTTGAAATTAAAATAACATTCATAAATAGTATACAATTCATCATCTTTATTATAAAATTCATCAATATCAATATTATAAAACCTTTCTTTTTTAAGTCTGCTTATAATCTCTTCGCTTGTTGCTTGTTGTAATTCATCTTTATCTTTTCCATATATTTCTTTTATTTCGTAATCTTTTCTTTTTATTTTATGAAAAATAAAGTCTACATTATCTAAACTTTTTGTGTTGGCAGTAAAACCAATATCTTCAGGAGCAACATTTTCAAGTATTGGATATTCGTCTTCAATAGTATATGCCACTTCTATATTATAAATTTTTTCTTCTACAGAAATAACATTGCCGAATTCATCTATTTTATCTACTGAAATCATCCTTTCTTCTTCTTTTAATATCTCTACATTTGGTTTTAACTTAATAAATTGCATTTCTTCAAAAGTAAGATTTTCATAAGTCTTTAAAACCCTTTCTTTATGTTTTTTCCAATAAACCTTTGCAAAACCTGTTCCAAATAAAAGGGTATCAAATAGTAAATCTTGAATAAAAAACTCCCAATTATTCTTAATTTGTAATTGATAATTAGTCAATTCAGTCATATATTTTGCCTTTTTTTCATCTTCTGCTCCCTGCGCTGTAATTGAAACAACATCTTTACTTCCTGTAAAAATTCTTGTCAAAGAGGGTAATGCCCAATTTATCGCATTTTTAACATCATCAGTAATAACTGTAGACCATTTGCCTTCCAAATCTTTATCCCAGGGGTAAGGTTTGCTATGATAATATTCCAGTGTTTTAGTTCGTAGTTCATTCAATCTATCTACGGTAGGCTTTAATCTATCTATTTTTTTTAAACAAAAATTTAAGATTTCTTCTTGATTTTGTTCCATTTTTTATTTTATATTTTAACTTAATACTTAATAATAAAATTCTAAATATAAATTTGTCAAGTGAATATTTTTCTTTTTCATAAAATATATTCACAAAACTTTGGATTTAATACTTGGTGTAAATTATTAACTAGAAGCTTAAAAATAATTGGGCATAATGTTTTTGAAAATGATTATGACTTTATTTCTAAAAATAAATATTATCCTATAGGGTTACTTGGACAAGCTGATTTGATTGAAAATTGGAAGCTTTCAAATCCAGCTTTAATCAACCCCTGTGCTTATTGGCATCCTAGTCAAAATCCAACTTTATTTACAAATCCTAACTTTAAATATTGCATTGTTTCCTGTAAATGGCTATATGAAGTTTTTTCAAGGGTATATGGTAAAGATAGATGTCTTTTATGGTTTGCAGGAATTTTTATTGAAGATTGGACATTTCCTAACCGCAGAAAAACAATAGATGTATTGATTTATGACAAAGAAAATACTCAAGAAAAAACTATATCTCCTTTTATTGAAAGATTTATAAAAAGCAAAAAATTATCGTATAAAGTTATTAAATACGGAACTTATAAAGAAGATGAATACAAACAATTACTTGCTAGAAGTAAATGTATGTTTTTTCTTTCAAAATCAGAAACTCAAGGTTTGGCATATAACTTTGCTATGGCTTCTAATGTTCCTATAATAGCTTGGGATTGCAAAGAGACTATAGATATTAACTCATATTTTCAAATTGATAAAGATATACAAATTACTTCTACACCATATTTTTCTTCTGAATGTGGAGTTAAATTTACCCAATCAACTCTTAAAGAAAAATTTGAAGAATTTTGGAATAATTTAAGTAATTTTAATCCTAGAAAATATGTTATGGAAAATTTATCGCCTCAAAAATCGGCAGAACTCTATATTCAATATTACCTACAAATTTCTCAAGAATAAAATTATCCTATCTTGAACAAAAATTTTGTAAAAATCCCCTAAAATACTATTTTTAATTATACCCATTAGCTATAAGTCCTTGAAAAATCAGGGGGTTATTTTTTAACCTATCTTGAGCAAAAATTTTGTAAAAATTGTATTGGCATATCATCTATTGCATTCTATAGAATATACCCTAAGGTTAAAGAAAGATACAAGGGGTGGGTGGAAGATAAAGCAGGGATTAGCAACCCACCAGGTAGTAACTGTAGGATTACCAGGCATAAATGAAGAACAAATCCATTACTTAAGGAGAGCAACAGAGGCTGATGGAGAGCACAAAGAGATATACACAAATCTTGGGATAGATTACAAAAAGGTAATCAAAAGAGAGGGGACAACATTCAAAAATAGGGGTTTGTAAGGTAGAAAACATTTTCCAACCTCTTTATTATCAATATGTTAGATTTTAATTTGCTCAAGTTGGGTTATGAAGATATTAGTCTTATATGTTTTAATTTACTATAATTAAATCTTTCAACATATTTTTG
>JBFMDD010000125.1:0-2571 GCA_040754115.1 bacterium | reverse complement strand
CTCTTGCCCATTGATTTCACAAGTGATGTTTCCAACCCCATTAGCATCCTTCTCTTTTCCATTCACCTTAATCCTTGAACCCCGATCCTTGAACCTTTTTATCCGAAAACCTTCCTGAGTGATATGAACATCAAAATGATGCTTGATTGAAGTCTATTATACCAGAAAAGAAGGCATCAGGGAATAGTAAAATTTTGCTGAAAAATGTATCTTTTTCTTCTTGACATCAAATATCCTATATGATAAACTTAAAATAGCTCTACAAAGCTGGCAAAAAAACTGCCACAAAGTGACTTAGTTCAACAAATCGCTGCACCCGACTACGAGGGGCTGTGGCGTAATCGAGATAGTTTTGTAATTTCCCAGAGTTTTATCTTGCTTACAAAGTTTAGTGGTAATTCCCCCTCGCAGCAGGTGAACTCTATCGTTAGCCAATGTTATGGGAAAGGAATCATCTCGGGTAAACTAAAGTATGTGGACAAGGCTTACAAGATAGTGATTTGATAAAATAAAATAATTGGAGGTAAAATCAATGAAACAATTAACAGCAACAGATACCCTTACTTTGTCAATCCCTGAAAGGATTCAACTGGTGGAGGACATCTGGGATACCATAGTCGTTGAACCGGTGCCAATCGAGTTAACTGAAGGGGAAAAAAGAATAATTGATCAACGATTAAGTGCTTATCACAAAAATCCTAATTTGGGCTCTCCATGGGAAGATGTTTATAAGAGGTTAGTAAGTAAAGGATGAAATACAAAGTTATAATCAGACCCGAAGCCGAAGATGACTTAAAGGAAGCATTTCTCTGGTATGAAGATAGAAGATTGGGATTAGGATATGACTTTCTCTTGCAGGTTGATGCAGGAATAATGTTTATCGAAAGGAATCCAGAAGTCAATTCATTAGAGTATAAAGGTACAAGGAAACATTTAATCAAAAGGTTCCCATACAAAATAATCTATCTTATTGAAAAAGAGAGAATAATTGTTCTGGCAGTGATTCATGGAAAAAGGAGTCCTAATTTATTAAAGAAGAGACTGGAAGTGGTTAACAGAACTCTACAACATTGACTTGAATGAAACAACAAGGAATATCAGGAAGATAATGAAAAAAACAATGCTAACGAATCGTTGCATCGGACGGTGGGGGACTGTGCCGTGATTGAAAGTTTCGTAGTATCTCAATAGGTAATCGTGCTTACAAAGTTTGGTGGCGATTTTCCCCGCCGCCGCTGAACTCAATCGTTAGGCTTTCAGAGGAATAACTGTTTGCACAAAAGGAGATAACATATGGCAGTAATCTCAATGTTCTATGGGATTATCATTTCGATGTACTATTTTGATAAGAGAAAACATCATGTACCTCATATTCATGTCAAGTATCAGGATCAAGAGGCTATTGTTTCAATTCCAGATGGTGAAGTATTAGAAGGAACGATCAAACCAAGTAAGATGAAGCTGGTTCAGGCATGGCTTGAAATACACAGAGAAGAATTAGTGGCTGATTGGGAACTTGCCAGTAGTAGCGAGAATGTCTTTAAGATAGCTCCACTGAAATAGAGGTGATTAGTATGAATCCAAGGATTAAAGATGTTAAACCAAATTCTAACTATACACTAACCTTAACTTTTACCAATAATGAAGTTAAAGTCTTTGACATGAAGCCATACTTAGACAAAGGAATATTTAGGGAATTAAAGGACATTAGTTTGTTCAACTCTGTTAAGCCATTTCTGGGTAGTATTCAATGGAAGAATGGGCAAGATTTATGTCCCGATACTTTGTACTTAGAAAGCAAGAAAGCCTAACACATCACTGCCCCTGACCCTCGCTTCGCTCGGGCAGGTGAGCTCAGTCGTTAGACCAAAAGAAAAGGAGGAGCAAATGAAGTATCTAAACTATGGGTTTGTAGGGATTGTAATAGTGACAATTTTAGGAGTGCTCAATCTTTCTTCCACCATTTATGCTACATCAGAGAAAGCTAAGGTAATCCCATACAGTCAATTTTTAGATGATGTAGAGGCTAATCGAGTAAAAGAAATCGGAATTGATTGTCGTAGAAAAATTGAGGGGGTATATACGGATGGTAGTGGTTTTTTTATTACACAAATTCCCGAATCAGCATACAGTCTTGATCCTACCTTGATCGAAAGGATAAGGAAAAATGGCGTAGAATTTTATGCAATGCCTGCAGAAGAAGGAGCATCATTGTTGTTTGATATGATCACGAGTATAATCCCTGCCGTTCTTATATTTACTGTCTTTATGATATTCGTTATGATCATTCTCTTCAACAGGCGGTGGGGACTATTGCGAAAGACAATAGTAGGAGCTCAGTTTGACTGTTGGGAAAAGATACCAAAACAAATGGATGAAATTATTAAACGATTTGATTCTTTAATTCTTTAATTGAAGTTATGAAGAAAGACAAAGAATAATGGTCTAACCACATATTAAAGGCAATTTGTCAAGAAAAATCTCGCTAAAGCTCGATAACTTTAATAGAGTAGAGGATTTATCCTCTAAAAAAAAGGTAACCGTTCAAGGTTCAAGGTTCAGGGTTCAGGG
>JBFMDD010000124.1:0-7179 GCA_040754115.1 bacterium | reverse complement strand
AAAATTTACAATTCACAATTCACTATTAAAAATTGACAATTCACAATTAACAATTGACAATTCACAATTAACAATTGACAATTCACAATTAACAATTGACAATTAACCATTTATAGTATCTGCACGCTTACCGAGTCATTTACTTAACAATCACTTACCATTAGGATATGTTCCTGTATGATATTTATCATGTTGAAACATTGTCCAGGGTAATTTGGTATATTTATCTTCCTTTTTCTTGCTAAACATCTTAAGAAATCTCTGTTTAATGCTTAATTTAGTTGGTGCAGGGATATATGTTCCTTTTCCTAAATCCCAGCAGTATATCTTCGAATCAAATGAGGCAACAATCAATTCAAGACTATCATCATCATCTATATTTCCTAAAGCAGGGGTTGAAATTATTGCTCCTCCTGTCATTAATGGGAATCCGGGTACTATAGTCCCATCTTCATTAAATGCATATACCTTTTTATCAGATGAGCAAATGATTATCTCTATTTTCCCATCTTGATCAATATCTCCTAATATAGGGGATGCTTGTATACTTCCATCTGTAGAGACAGGCCAGCCCGGAACTTTGCTTCCATCTCCATTAAATACATATACTTTTTTATCATCAGAGCTAATTATTATCTCCAAATTCCCATCTTGGTCAATATCTCCTAAAGCAGGAGATGAGCGTATAGTCCCACCAATTTCAACAGGCCAGTTAGAGACCAATTCCCCATTTGCCTTAAATGCATATATTTTTCCATCACTTGAACCCACTATCATCTCTAATTTTTTATCTTGATCTATATTCCCAAATACAGAAGAGGAGACATTCAAGAAACCTATAGTTACTGGCCAATTAGTGAGTAATTTCCCATCCGCATTCCAGAGATAAGTACTTCCACTGCAGGTAGTCACTCCTACTTCTAACTTCCCATCTCTATTTATATCTCCTATACTTGCAGATGACCATGTAGTAGCATCAATTATTGCAGGCCAACCTGCGGCATTTGTTCCATCTCCATTAAATGCATAGACATAAATATCTTTTCCTTCACCTATTGAGCCTATAATCACTTCTAACTTTCCATCTTTATCAATATCTCCTAACGCAGGTGGAGAGAAAACTCCTCCACTAACACTTACTGGCCAATTAGTGAGAGACTTTCCTTCCGGATCAAAGGCGTACACATTCCCCATTAATGTGCCGATTATTATCTCTAATTTCCCATCATTATTAATATCTCCAATAGCAGGTGATGAGCGTAATAGCCATGCTTGAGGTATTTCTACAGGCCAGCCTTTCACCGAGGTTCCATCTTCATTTAACACATATACCTTTTGGTCAAAAGATGCCGTTACTACCTCTAATTTTCCATCATCATCTATGTCAGCTAATGCAATTGCACAATAAATACCTCCACCAGTACTCGTAGCAAATTGTAACTTTGGAGCTGAAGATAAAGACTTCTCAGCAATTGTACCAACAATCTCCTCTCCAGTGGTCAAGGATGTTATTAATACCAACCAGCAGGTGATTAAAACACTCAATACTATTTTCTTTACCATTTTCCTATCCTCCTCCTATAATCTGGTTAATGTATTAGTGGCTCTTAATATTTTAACCTTATAAAAGACCAGATATTTTTTAATCTTGCTCTATCTTTAATGAGTATAAAAAGAGTTAATCCTAAATAAACAAAGGCATATATCTGGCGTATCTGTTTTGATGGGATTATTAATTGGGTAAAAAACAAGATGAATAAAATCAATGCCTCCTTAATAGAGATATGGAGATTGGATAAAATGGCTACCGCAAAGATAGATTGAGCTGAGGTAAGAAATATTTCCTCTATTTGCCGACTATTTATGTCAATAGTACCTATTTTACCACTTGATAGGCAAAAGATAAGCGGTATCATACCGACAAGAAGTGTCCACTGATTCACCTTGGATGAAATTAATGTTCCAAGTCCCATAGTAGGTTTTGCTTTAAATACAAACAAAGAAGCAGCAATAATCTCTGGTGTCTCGGAGGCAAGTGGAGCTACCCATTGTACAAGTATAAACTCTTCTATCCTCAAAATTCTTCCACTTTCAATCAGTCCTTCGGCAAAAGGTTTTGCTGAGACAAAGATAGCAAAACCAGAATATAGAAATAATGATATAACTACTATTCGTCTCAAATTAGTAGGAAGCATAACAATTTCCGATGCGACACCAACAAGTTCTGGTTCTATTATCCCTGCCTTTGAAGCGGCAGTGATATAGAATCCAAATAGTGAAGTCAGAATTATGGCATCAATGAGAGAGAGAGAGCCTTTTATCGGGATAAGAAAGGAATATAGCGTCGCCAGACATAGATATGATATTTCTACTTTATGTGATTCTTCCATCTCTACACCATTAGATCTTCCCTTTATCCACCAAAGAATAACTACCAAACTCCAACCAAATCCTATAAGTAGTCGATTAGCACCAGTCATATTGGCAGTAGCATAGGAAATATAGGAGGGGTTTTTCCCTGCCATCCATGTAAAATACATATCAACTGCGTATTCTGGTAATACAGCAATTAAAGCTAAAAAAGCCAAAGCTAATACTTGAGAAATATCCTTTTGAGATACTTCAGCCGCCCAACACAGCAGGAATGCTGCACCAACAATAGCAAGTCCAGAAATCCAAGCAGTTAAAGTTGGATGTTCTTCCCAAGCCCAACCTGAGAATTTCAAAATTATCCAAAACAATGGAAGACAAAACATACATCCTATTAAAAACCAACTTTTGCTCTTTTTCATTATCGTAACATCTCCAAATCTTAGTAACCCTTCAACTCCTGCAGGCTACCATTTTAAGTAAAGAGTAGTAACCACAAAGATGCGATTATGGTTGTAATTATCATCACCGGTAAACCAATTTTTAAGAAATAAAAGAAGGTTACTGAATGACCATATCGTTCCAATATACCTATAGTTATTACATTAGCAGATGCCCCTATCAATGAGCCATTACCACCAAAGCAAGCCCCTAATGATAGTGCCCACCATAAAACATTGTTTTCTGCCCCTGGAATAGTTTTAGTTAAATATGCCACTACCGACAGCATCGTTGCCGTAAATGGTATGTTATCGATAATAGATGACATAAAAGCGGTTATCCAGATAATTAAAAGTATAGCCATGATTAAATTACCAGATGAAAGATTTTTAACCATATCAGTAATTGTATGAATTAAACCTACTTCCTGCACCCCACCAATAATGATAAACAACATCATAAAAAATACTAATGTCGTCCATTCTACCTCCTCTATCATCTTGATAATATCTACCTTACTAAATAAAAGTAAAGTAGATGCTCCAATCATTGCGGCAATACTTACCTCCATATGTAGAATACCATGCAGAACAAATAATAATATGACCAATCCTAATATAAATAAACTTAATGTAAGTAATCGGACATCCGTAATCTGGTATTCTTCTTTAAGCCTTTTCAAAAGCCCCTCTATCTCCTCAATCTTTTCTACCTTTTTAAATTCTCTACCGTAGTAAAACTTTATCATAATAATCAATGCCACCATAGCCACGATAACTACTGGAGTTAGATGGATTATAAAATCATTAAATGTTAAGTTGGCATAAGAACCAATTATAATATTAGGTGGGTCTCCAATTAAAGTTGCAGTTCCACCCACATTTGAGGCAAAAATTTCTGGGATTAATAGTGCCATTGGATTAATTCCTAAAACTAAGGCAATTTCAATAGAAACAGGGGCTAAAAGAAGTATGGTAGTAACATTATCTAAAAATGCAGAAATAATGCCAGTTATTACCATCAAAATTACTACCAAATACCAGATGTTACCTTTAGATAATTGATATGACTTATACGCCATCCATTGAAATATACCTGTGGTTTTCATTATACCCACAATTATCAGCATGCCCATAAGAAGGAAAATAACATTAAAATCAATTGAGGCAATAGCTTCTTCAAAAGAGATAATGAAGTAATCAGGATTAAATGTGCCAATGGTATAGGAAATGAAAAGCATTAGAGCAGCACCTATAAATGCAGCTAATGTCCGATGAACAACATCAAAGGCAATAAATAGAAAAGAAATTATCAAGATAGTAGTGGCTAAGTAAAAGGCAACACCAAATTTGCGTATCAAGACGGTTTCTAAATAACCATAATAAATATCCCCTTTTGGAGTAACCTTCTCTCCTTGTATCTCTTTGAATAGGGGTTGATAGCCTGGTTTTGTAATTTTAATTCCTATTTTACCTTCTTTTATCTTCTCTGGTGAGAGTTTTATCAGGAAGTTACCTTCTTTAGAGGTTTTTAATTCCCCTTTTAACGGGTAGGGCTGACCATCAACATAGAGGTTTAACCTGGCAAACTGAATACCCTCTCCATATATATTTTTCACCTGACCACTCATTATTACCTTATCTGCCTGTGCATTTAAACTGAATATTAATATAAAAACCAATCCACAAAATAATCTTATTTTTAACATAGAATTAATTTTACTACAATTCTTATCAAAAGTCAAATTATTTTAATTAAAAACTTGACAAAATTTTATATGTAGTATACTATATACTGGATACTGTCATTAACTGAGCTATTTAGGAACAGTTTATTTTCATTGTTTTCCCTGTGATTTCTTGCATAAATTGGAAATTAGAAATTAGGTCTTCAGTCCTCTCTCCAATTTCTAATTTCCAATTTCAACTCCATTAAGCTTTCACGCTAAAGTGAACCGTTTCTAAAATCGCAAAATTTGTAACGGTGTTGAGTATAAATATAAACAAAAGAGGCGAAAGATAGCTTTTGATTAACAATTGCTATAAAAGTGAAAAATGGAAGATAAACAAAAAACCAAAGAGCAACTTATTAAGGAAATAAAAACACTTAAAAAACAGATAACTGAATTTGAGAAGACGGAGAAGGTACTGAAAGAAAGCGAGAAACGGTACAAAATGTTTGTACACGCAATTCCAGATATAATATATGAGATGGATACAAAATGGAAATTTACCTTTGTAAGTGAAGCGATTAAGCAATTTGGGTATACCCCAGAAGAACTTATTGGAAAATCTATCAAGGGAATAATACATCATGATGATTTTAAGAATGTTATTCGTTCTGTTGTTTTGCCAAAATACAAAGGAAGAATAACTGAGAATGCTGGTTCTCCAAAACTCTTTGATGAAAGAAGAACACAACACAGGATGACAAAACATCTTGAAGTTAGATTATTATTAAAAAATCAAAATGATGGTTATCGTTATTGTGAAGTACATTCTTCTGGGGAATGGGATAGACCTATTACTTTGAAAAACAAAAAATTCTTAGGGAGTTTTGGAATTATCCGGGATATTACCACTCGCAAGCAGATAGAGAAAGAGTTGAAAAAGACATACAAAAAACTCAAGGATAGCGAAATACAACTTATCCAATCAGAAAAGATGGTTGGAATTGGTCAGTTTGCCACCGCTACTGCACATGAGATTAATAATCCGCTCTCAGGTATTATTGGCAACCTTGAAATTCTCAAAGAAGATTATTTGGAAGATACCTTAAAGATACTTTATGAATATGAGAGAAGAATAGATTTGGAAGATGAAAGGCTTAAAGAACACCTTGAGGACATAAGAAGGAATTTACCAATACACATTGAAGACTCTCTGAAGTGTACTGAGCATATCAAGGAGATTATCACACAATTATTAACCTTCTCACGCCCGGATGAGAGAAAACCGATGGAGGAAACCGATATTAACAAAGAGATTGATAAATCTATATCCTTTGTCTGGCACGAGATAAAATATAAGTGCGATATTACAAAAGATTTCCAGCCGCTTCCTAAAATACTCTCTCATCCAACACATCTTGCTCAGGTCTTCATCAACTTTCTCACTAATGCCGCACAGGCTATAGAGGATAAGGGACACATTACAATAAAAACTTACCTGAAGGAGTCACACATCTTCATAGAATTTACTGATGATGGAAAAGGTATTCCTAAGAAACACCTTGACAAAATCTTTGATGCTTTCTTTACAACCAAAGAAGCAGGTAAAGGAACTGGTCTTGGTCTTACCATCGCCTACAAAATCATCAAGGACCACCGCGGTACAATAGATGTAGTCAGTGAACTAGGGAAAGGAACTACCTTTACCATCAAGTTGCCAATTGATTAAAGTAGGCAATTTTGTAAGCGTTCAGGTGTAAGTAAGGGAAAATGGAAAAGTAGAGGAAAAGGGGAAAAATATTAAAGAATTGAGACGGTTCACTTTTGTTTGAAAGATTACAGATAGAAAAGGAAGTTGAAATTGGAAATTCGAAATTGGAAATTAGAAATTGGGCTTTTCCTTCTCTTCCTAAATTCTAATTTCGAATTTCCAATTTCTAATTTCCACTCTCTTTTCTAACCGCAAACTTTCAAACAATAGTGAACCATCCCACATAAGCTATTTTTTATCATTTTCTATCTCATCTTTTAAAATTATCATTCCTTTGAGCTTCTCAAATGTCTTGGTGCCAATTCCTTTTACTTTAGTTATGTCTTCAATTGATTTAAAGCTACCGTGAGTTTTGCGATATTCAATAATTCTATTTGCCAGTGTAGAGCCAATTCTGGGTAGAGTTTCAAGTTCACCTAAAGAAGCAGTATTTATATTGACCTTATATAGCTCCTTTCTGGCATTGCGAGCCAAAGGTGAAGTAATCTTATCTTGTAGGATTGCCGCATCGACTTCCTTCATTTCGTTCAGGATAGACTTGGCAATGACTTTTTTATTATTGTGTAGGTATGTTTCTTCTTCAAAAATCTCAAATGCAGAATGAACTACCTCAATCTTTGACAGTGTTTTTTCTCTTTGTATATGCGTAATTATTAAAATAGTAGTTGCAATTAGTGCCCATGCAATAAGAAATAATACTGCTTTTTGCTCATAGCGATTAAAAATGTTAAATAAATTGGCACGGATCATTTTCATCCTTTCTCTGCTAAAAAACATAACGGAGTATGAGGTAAGTGATTCTATACTCAACACCGTTACAAATTGCGATTTTAGAAACGGTTCACTTTAGCGTGAAAGCTTGCGGTTAAAAAATGGATATGAAATTAGAAATTGGTGAAAGAAGTGAAGACCTAATTTCTAATTTCCA
>JBFMDD010000123.1:0-5061 GCA_040754115.1 bacterium | reverse complement strand
TCCACAGAAAATTGAAATTGGAAATTAGAAATTGGGCTTTTACTTCTCTCCCTAATTTCTAATTTCGAATTTCCAATTTCAACTCTCTTTTCTATCCGCAAGCTTTCAAACAAAAGTGAACCGTCCCCAAAATTTAGTAATATATTATACCCCACTAACGAACAAAAGTCAAGATTTTTGTTGACAATAAACACTTTTTGGAGTAAAATATAGTGGTGTGAGAAAAGGGAATGTGGAGATTGAGGGAATCTGGTGGTCTCTTCTGATACCACCACCAATCTTTCTACTTGATAGTCGCCACTGATGTGAGAGGAATGAGAATTATTGCAGGAAAAGCTAAAGGTAGAAGTGTTAAAGCTAAAGATAGATATGCGACAAGACCTACACTAAGCCGAGTAAAGGTATCATTATTTGATATATTAGGCAATAAAATCAAAGGAGCTTGTTTCCTTGACCTTTATTCAGGAACAGGAAATATTGGTTTAGAGGCGTTAAGTCGAGGGGCAAGAAAGGTAATATTTGTAGAAAGTAATGCAGGACAAGTAAAAGTTATCAAACAAAATATCTTATCTTTAAACTTTTCAGAAGAAGAAACCTTTATATATAAAAGAGATGTGATAAAAACGATAGGGATTTTGTGGCAAAAAGAAGAATTTGATATTGTTTATTTAGCACCACCTTTTTTGAAAGATTTGTGTTTACCAACTCTTCTTGCATTAGCTAAAAATAAAGTTCTTAAAAGAGATGGGATAATAGGTGTAGAACATCATAAAAAGGAAATTTTACCAGAGATGATAGAAACTTTAAGATTAACAAGGCAAAAGCGATATGGGGATATTATGATTTCGTTCTACAGATGGAGGGTATCATCATGAGCAAAAAAGTCCTCACAGACCTAAATTCTGAAATAGAAGAGTTAATTGCACGAGGAGAGGAAAAGGGATATGTTACCTATGATGAAATAAATGAGATATTTACTGAGGATGCTGTCTGGTCTCCTTGTTTAGAAAATTTCTTCTCTAAATTAGAAGAGAAGCATATTGAAATTCATGATGATGGTGATGTAGCCGAGATGTTTTCGAAAGAAGAGATGAAATTTAAAAAGCCAAATGACCCACTCCTGGTATATTTAAAGGAAATCAACCAGATACCTCTTTTAACTCCTGCTGAAGAAAGAAGGCTTAGTAGACAAATAGAGATAGATATTCTAAAAATAAAGGAGATTGAAATAAAAACCGGCCTTTCTGAAAGGAGATTAAAGGAGTTATATAATAAGTGGAAATTAAAAGATATAAAAAAGAAAGACCTTCCTCAACCTTTAAAAAAATTGTCTAAGAAAGAAATAGATAAACTCCTTCATACAATAGAGATACTTGAGAATAAAATTGATGCTATTAAGCGAAAATTTATTGAATCTAATCTACGATTAGTTGTAAATGTAGCCAAAAGGTATGGACATGGAAAGTTAGGCTTCTTAGATTTAATTAATGAAGGGAATTTAGGGTTAATCCGTGCAGTAAATAAATATGATTATAAAGAGGGATTTAAGTTTAGTACTTATGCTATGTGGTGGATAAAACAAGCTATTTCAAGAGCAATTTTAGAACAAGGCAGGACTATCAGAATACCAGTTTATATGATGGAGACAATCAATAGATGTATAAAGATAATAAATAGCCTGTTACAAGAATTAGGTCGTGAGCCAACTTTAGAGGAGATAGCTACAAGAATGAAGATGCCAATTGCTAAAATAATTGAAATTATTAATATTGCTCAAGAACCTATATCTTTAGAAACTCCTGTAGGGACAGAATGGGAAAGCGAACTGGGAGATTTAATTGAAGATAAAGAGACATTACCTCCATCAAAAGCTATATTCTTTAGTATGTTACAGGAACAGATAGAGGAAATGATAGATACTCTGCCTGAAAGAGAAAGGCTGACTCTAAAATTACGATTTGGGTTAGATGGATTAGAACCACATACATTAGATGATGTAGGTAAGGTATTAGGTGTAACAAGAGAGAGAGTTAGACAAATGGAAAAAAATATACTTAATAAACTTCGGAAGATGAAGATTACTAAACAACTATATGATTATTTAATAGAAGAATAAGGAGGTGAAAGAATGAAGGAGTTAAAAAATTATATTCGGGATGTACCTGATTTCCCAAAAAAAGGGATAATCTTTAAGGATATTACTCCACTATGGAAAGACAAGGATGCCTTTGCTCAATCTATTGATGAGATAGTAGATAGATATAAGGACCGGAAGATAGATGTAGTTGTAGGAGTAGAGGCAAGAGGATTTATTGTAGGAGCACCAGTAGCGTATCAATTAGGAGTAGGATTTGTGCCAGTGCGTAAACCTGGTAAATTGCCTTATAAGACTACCTCTGTCTCTTACGAATTAGAGTATGGAACGGATACGATAGAAACGCATGAAGATAGTATCAGTCCTGGAGAGCAGGTATTGATTGTAGATGACCTGTTAGCCACTGGCGGTACTGCAAAGGCAATGTGTGAATTGGTAGAAAAGGCTGGTGGGACAGTGGTCGAACTGGCATTTATCGTTGAACTTACATTCCTACACGGAAGGGATAAGCTTAAAGATTATAAGGTAGTTTCGTTGATTCAATATTAAAATCAGAAAACATGAGACGGTTCATTTTATCGTTTTTCCTATGATTTCTTTCGGATATTTATTTGTAAGCGTCCACAGAAAATTGAAATTGGGCTTTTACTTCTCTTCCTAATTTCTAATTTCACCTCTCTTTTCTATCCGCAAGCTTTCAAACAAAAGTGAACCGTCCCGAAAACATCGGAGTGAGCGCACTTGTGCTGTCATTGACGCCACAAGAGTTGTCAATCCTTATTTAAGAGTAAAAGTTCTCTGTGTTTGCGGCGGTTAGTTTTTGACATTACCAAGTGCTGAAGGTTTTCGGATAAAAAGGTTCAAGGATCGAGGTTCAAGGATTAAGGTGAATGGAAAAGAGAAAGATAAGGAGTTATGAGGATTTAGAGGTATACCGAAAGTTGCGACCTGTATGGTTAAGTTCGCTAATGAAAATGAAACTTTCATCTCACACTACAAGAAAAATAGAAACTGATAGAAATATAATGGAAATTTATAGAAATTGATTGAAATTGGTAGTAAAAAACAATGAATTTCCATAAATTTTTGCTTCGCAACATTCTTCGAATTCTACCAATTTCAATTTATTTCTATCTTGCATTGTGTGATTTAACTCTCTTAAAAACTGATACATGAGTCTTTATTATTCTAACCAGACAGCTCGAACTATATTAGCAGCAATTGCTGGTTATGTATTAGGACATGCAACAAGTAGAAGACCACCTGTAGAAAAAAAGAGAGGAGATAAATTTGGAACCCAGCGGCGAATAACATGAATAACATGATGTAAAATACTTCGTATCACTTCGTCCAAATTTTGCTTCGCAAAACTTCTTTTACATCAAGAATGTTATCTGCTCATTGTGGACAGGAAAAAATTTAAAAGAGAGGAGATGATAAAAAGATGAAACATAATAAAATACCCTATGATAAGGAAGCAAATTGGTTAAATTCACATTTAGAAGAAAGGCTTAAATATAGGGGGGAATATATTGCTGTTGTAAGAGAGGAAATAGTGGCTCATGGAATTGATTTTATAGAAGTAATTGAGGAGGCAAAAAAAGTCTCAGATGACCCACTTATTGCTAAAATTCCAAAGGAGGATTTGATGGTAGTATGATTGAATTCCCTTATTGTGAAGAACAATTAAAGGATTTTGGAGTAATTTGGAAACCATATGTAGTTCTCCGAGTTACCAGTGGTGAAAAGAGTTTTAGATGTGAAATGCTTCTTGATTCTGGCGCAGATATTAGTTTGATACCAAAAAGAGCAGGAGATTACTTGGGATTTGAAATAGAAAAAGAAGAAATTAAAGAACTCAAAGGCATTGGGGAAGGAGCAATTCCCTATATCAACAAACGGGTCAAGATTAAAATAGGAAATGATGAGGTTGAAACTCGAATTGGTTGGGTTTTAATAGAAGAGGTGCCATTTTTACTTGGTAGGTTAGACATATTCGATCAGTTTGATATTAAGTTTTGACCATTTGAATAGAAAAGTAATATTTGAGAGATAAAAAATGAGAAAATTGCCCACAACGGCAGATAACTCAGCATAAACGAAATGCTAAAGCACTTCGTTTATGCTGGTATCGTTAGGCGACATTGCCTTAATCACTGAAAGTGATAGGAATGGTTAATACATTATTAAGTTGCAGAAATGAACAAAAACATCGTGAGGGAGATAAAAAGGACATTTTCTGCCAAACAAGATGAAATACGCTTAAGATTAGGGGATTTTAAGCATGTTTGGGATAAAGATGATGATGAGATCTTTACAGAGTTGGTCTTTTGCTTATTAACGCCACAATCTAAAGCAAGAACTTGTTGGAATGTAGTAGTAAATCTTAGGGAAAAAGGTTTGTTATGGAATGGAGATATAAACCACATTGTCAATGAATTAGTAGGTGTTCGATTTAAAAACAAAAAGGCTTCGTATATCGTTGAGGCAAGGAAACTTTTTTCAAACAATGGCAAAATCGCTATCAAATCCAAACTTAAGCTATTCAATGACACTTACAAACTCAGAGACTGGTTAGTCCACAATGTAAAAGGCTTGGGTTTCAAAGAAGCAAGTCATTTTCTAAGAAACATTGGATTAGGCGAAAATATGGCAATTCTTGATAGACATATATTGAAGAACTTAAATTTGCTTGGAGTAATAGTTGATGTCCAAAGTTCCTTATCAAAGAAAAAGTATTTTGAAATAGAGGATAAGATGATGAATTTCGCAAGTAAAGTAAATATACCAATGAACTATCTTGATTTGCTGTTATGGTATAAAGAAACGGGAGACATATTTATACTCAACAGGGGCATAATCTGTGATTTTTGGGGACGGTTCACTTTTGTTTGAAAGCTTGCAGAAAGAAAAGAGAGTTGAAATTGGAAATTAGAAATTAGGGAGAGAAGTAAAAGCCCAATTTC